>JBEVJQ010000288.1:0-9020 GCA_040510055.1 Burkholderiaceae bacterium
TGCCACGCCGACGATGCCGGTCGCGTTGTTGGCGGCAGCGCCGATCACCGCAGCCACCGCGGTTCCGTGGACGTCACGATCGAAGTCGTCGAGCTTGCCGTCGACGAGGTTGCGCTTCAGCGTCACGCGCTTCTCGAATTCCGGGTGCGTGCTGTCGACGCCGGTATCGACAATGGCGACGCGAACGCCCTGTCCGCGTGCCCAGCGGTGCGACGGGCCGATCTCCATCTCGTCGAGGCCGTGCTGGGTCCGGCGGTAGGGATCGTTGTACAGGGTGGCCGCCGTGTCGCGGCCATCGACCAGTGTCTGGAAGCGCTGCAGCGATTGGGCGGTCTCGACCATCTGGTCGCTTTGCAGTCTGGCGATGACCTCGTCGCGGCGGCCCACGCCGTCGACGGCAAACACCAGGCAGCGAACGCCGAGGGTGGCGAGCGGCCAGTCGGCGACCCGCGTCACCCTGAAGCGCTGCTGCCAGTCTTCGATCAACCGCTGGTAACGCGGCGGCAGGGAACCGGTCGCGCCGGGCTCGCTGACCAGGGTCCTGTGCACCGATTGCTCGATGGTCACGAGGATCAGTTCGCGTTCGTCGTGACGGCCGTCGCGCCCCATCGTCAGGTTGAGTTGCACCGGATCGGCGGGCGCAGCCGCTGGTGCCGGCGCCGGGCTCGACGACGATTGCGACGCCGGCGGAGCCGATCCGATCGCACAGGCCCCGAGCAGGACCGCGGCGGCACCGGTCGCGAGGGCCAGCGCAACGCAGGCCGGCCATCGTCGCGCGGTCGGCGGCTCGTTGCTCCATCCGTCCGGCGCTGCGAGCGTCGCCGTTCGTTCGATCATCGCGATTGCCCGGTAACCCGATGCAGCGGAACCCCCGTGCGGCGGCAAGTCATGTTAACCCCTCACTGCTTGGTCGTACCCCGCCCCGGGCCGGCCTTCGTCCGTCGCGGCGGCAGGGCTCGTCCGCGATCGCCGGCGCGGCCCGCGGGCTCCGGACCGCGTGCCAGCCGGCGGCGGTCCGGTTCGCCACCGCCATTGCCGCCACCGTTCGCGGGGAGATGTCCCGCCTTCGCGCCCGGCTTCGACGCGCCCGGCTTCGACGCGCCCGGCTTCGACGCTCCCGGCATCGGCGCGGCCGCCTTCGTTGCCGCGGGCGCCGTCGTCGACTCGGATACGCCTTGCGGCTCGGACGGCGACAACGGGTCGGGCGTCGCATCGTCGGGCCTGCCGGCATAGCCGCGCAGTCGCCGCAGCAGCTCGGACGCTGCCCGCTTCTCGCGCGCCAACTGGCTCGGCAGGTCGCACCAGGGCCGCAGGAAGAACTCGGCTTCGTCCAGTACCCTGCCCCACCTGACAGGATCGGGCAGCCGCTCGTGATGGCTCCTGAACGCCTCGCCCAGATTGCTCGCGCTGGCGGCGACCTGGCCGCCATCGACCGCTTGCATCAACGCCAGCACGGTTGCGCCGACCTTGGTGTCGAAGTCCGGCGCCTGGGCATTGCGCTCGGCGAGCAGCGATTCGGCCCGTTGCCAGCGCGAGAATTCGATCGCTGTCGAGTCATCGCTCCGGGCCAGCAGCCGCGCGCGCAACGCGATGGCCAGTTGCGCCATGGCCGGCCAGAGCTGTGCCGACGGGTTTTCCTCTGCGATTGAGCGCGCCACGGCCTTGGCAAAGAAGTGCTCTGCCTTGGACAGTGCCTCGAGCTGTTCCGACAGGCGGCCTTCCCCGCGGCTCGCTTCGATCCGCGCCCGATGCCGGTAGGCCGTGCCGAGCAGCTCCGCCCGCTCGGCCGTACCGCTGATCGCGTCGAGCCCTTCGAGCTGCGCGATCCGCTCGACCAGTTGCTGCTGGCCGGTATCGACGTCGTGCGCGCCGCCAACCCGCTCGATCAGCATCCGGCTCTCGGCCAGTGCTGCCCGCATCGAGGTCGTGCCGTCCGGTGCCGCCATCGCCCGGCCGTACCACTTCAATGCTTCGTCGACGTCTCCGAGGGCGGCGTAGGCCGATGCGAACGCCTCGGCGACCTGACCCTCGTTCCCCCAGCGCGACTCGAAATCATCCCGCAGCCGGCGCACCAACTTCGCATAGCGGCCGTCGCTGTCGCGGCGGTACCGGATCACCGTCGTCAGTTGTTCGAGCTCCATCGCGAGTCCCAGCGAACTGGCGACCATGGCCTCGCCTTCGCCGGCGCCGGCCTCGCCTTCGTCGCCGCGCCACTTCCATCCGGGGTCGCCGTAGCACTGGTAGGCCGCCCAGGTAGTGCTCTTCGGGTCGGCCAGCCAAGCGGCCATGCGACCAGCCTGGACCGCGTCGATGAACGGATCGCCACCGAGCAGGCTCTGGTAGAACTTGGTCGCGAATTCCTGCGCGGCATTGTCGTCGACCGCCCAGCCGGCAGCGACCACGCAGCGGACGCCGACCCTGATCAGTTCGTCCGCGACCCCGGCGGCGAACGCCGAGCGGTTGTAGAACTCGGGCTTCGCGAGTTGCTCCGCGCTGTAGGCGCCGAGGTAGCAGCAGTTGAGGAACACGAGCTCGGGCACCTTGCGCATGGCCCTGACCTCGTTGGCGCCGATGAAAACGCCGTCGCGCAGGACGACCCCTTTCTTCGCGCCGGGCTTGCCGTCCTTGTCCGGTTCGTTCGGCTCGCCGTGGCCAGCGATGTGGATCACCCGATAGCTGTGCTCGAGCATCGCATTGACGACTTCCTGCGGCCCGATCCTGCCGGTCTCGTCGCTGGCGATCAGTTCCCGGACCTTCTCGGCCGACAGCTGGTCCTTCAGGGTCTTGGCGACCTCCCGTGCCTCGGCGCGCGCGCCCTGGAGCACGGGATAGACGCTGCGGTCACAGTCGGGATCACCGACGACCAGCGCCAGGTCCTCGGTCGAGGCGTCGACCGGCCCCAGCCGATAGTTCGGTGTCCGCAGCCGGCGGACGAGCTTGGTGCGCACGGCCCACGGCTTGCGCTCGGGGTCGTCTCCGTCCTCGTCGGCGTCGAGCAGCTCCCACGGGATCGCCGCCGTCGTGGCGTCGACCTCGATCATCACGGCGCCGTCGCCGCCGAACCAGGGCTCGAGTTCGAACGGCACCAGCAGCTTGAACAGCGAGCGTCCGATCCGGGGGTTCTTGAGGATGTCGCTGGACGCATCGCCGACGAGCTGCGTCAGCAGTTTTCCCTGCGTCGACTGCGCCTGGAGTTCGGTCCGCGCGCGGCGGCTGTCGATCGTGTACTGGATCACCGACTCGCCGTTCGGCGCCATGCCGCTGACGGCGCTCAGGAAGTCGTAGCGCGCAGCACGATAGCCCGAATCGGCCGGCCGGCGCAGGCCGCCGGTCCCTTGCTTGAGCCACTCGATTGCGAAGTGCCGCGGCTGCGACTTGGCCAACATCTGGAGCGCACGCCAGGCCTCGGCCGCGCGATCGAGGTAGAGCTCGACCACCTCCAGTTGTCGGACCCTCGGCCAACCGACATCGCGCAGCTTCTCGTTGGCTTCGCGTATTCCTTGCGCGATCAGCTGCGCCGACTGCCCCGGACTGATCCCCGTGCCGCCGCTACCCATCAGCGTGGCACAGAGGTCGAACGTCGTCGGCGTGGCGCTCCGCGTTCCGGCGCAGTCCTCGGCCATGCGCTGGCCACAACCGATGACCGCCTGGCGAACGGTCTGCGTGAGCTGCGCCGGCCGCAACGAGCCCTCGGCACCGAGCCCGAGCACGACGACCTGCGGCGGGCGCGGTCGATCCCATGGATTGGCCGGATCGGTGCGGTGGTTGAAGAAGATCCGGTGGGTGCCGGGCAGATCGGGATACAGCCTGACCTGGATCGCCTTCTTCAGCGCCCCGCCGAGCAAGCCGTCGACGGTGTCCTCGGCGCCGACCAGGTTCAGGTTGTCGTAGTGCCCGATCAGCAGCGCCGAATTGGTGAACCGGATGTCGCCGCAGACCACCCTGATGGCCAGTCGATCGGCATCGTCCAACGGTCCCGAGACCGGAACCGGTGCTCCGCCGTCGATCCCCTGCTTCTGCAGCGTCGGGGGCGGCAGCGGCCGCGCGCTACGCGAGGGTCGTTGCCAGACGACGGCATCGGGCGCGTGCCGCAGTGCTGTCGTGTTGCGCCCCGCAGCGCCCGTCGCCGTTCGGCTCCGGTCCTCGACTCCGGGCAGGCTCGCGGTCCGGCCCGAGGTCAGCAACTCCTCGTAGGCGGCGAAATGCCGGGTCGCGGTCACCATGTCGACGTGGCCGCGATCGACCCGCCACGCCGGCACGCCCGGCAGCATCGCGGCAGCGTCGGCGATCCGGCCATCGCCGCAGTCACGCCGCATCTCGTACTCGAGTCCATCGGTACCGAACCGGAACCCGGTCGGTGTCCAGGTCTCGGTTCCGAGCACGGTGACCAGGCGATCGGTCGGAAGCCCGCCGAGTTGCGCATCGAGCTTGCGGCGCAGTTCGACCGCCTTGTCGAGCACGGGCTGCGGCGGCGCGGACCACTCGTAGTACGGCCGGCCGAGCGCCCCCGAATGCCAGACCGACGCCCGTTCGAGCCAGGCGCGGTCGGCGGCGGCCATCTCGCTCCAGCGCGCGGTATCGGCGAGGCGCAACTCCGGATCGAGCAGGCCGGCCTGCATCTGGAACAGGCCCGGCATGCCGGCAATGACGCGGCGCGCCCCGGCATCGTCGAACAGGCTGCCGATCGCGGCGATGGTGTTGCCGAAGTCGTCGTCCCCGGTCAACACCTGCATCGGCGCCCAGGTGCCGCCGTTGGGCGTCGCGAGCATCACGAGGCGAGTGCCGGGATGGGCCATCAGGCGCTTCCAGGTCTGCGGGGCGACGATCTCGACGGCACGCGCCACCAGGCCGCCCATCGAATGGGCGAGCAGGCGCACCGCGGCGCCGCTGTCCTTGCGCGCGTCGAGAGCCGCTTCGATCGCCGCGGCGAGCCGGCGGGCTTCGTCCTGGATCGGCCGGCGCCAGTCGAAAGGAAACGGGATCACGTCGTGCTTCTGCTCGAGGCGCTCGATCAGCGCGTCGTAGACGCCCATGGCGCCGTCGGCGGTGAACTCGTCGTCGGTGGCTTCCGACCAGGTCAGCCGATCGAGGCCGTCGACGAACGGCGGCGCGAACCAGATCCGCTTGCCGTCGTGGGCGATGTGCGAGCCGAGGATGCCGGGCAGCAGGAAGACGGCCGGGCGGCTGGCGGGCACGGCAGCCGGGCCCGCTGCCCGAACGCCGGCGCCACCCGGGCGGTTGCGCCCGCGCCTGCCGTCGGCTTCGTTCCCGGCGGCCGACAGCGGACCGATCGACGCGAACCGCGGCGGCTGGTCCTCGACCAGTGCCGCGGCGATGGCCTCGACGCACTGCCGGTCGGAGAAGTACGAGAAATGGCTGATCTGGCCGCCGCGTTCGAGCACGAAGGTCGCACCCCCTCCCGCGGCGCCGTTGACGACGCGCGTGGCGCCGCCGTACATCGAGCGCGTCTGGACCACGAGGTCGTTGTCGGTCCAGAAGAAGGCATCGGAAGCGAGCGTCTTCACCCACGAGGTCAGCGAATCGCCCTCGATGTCGCCGGCCAGGACGCGAAGATCGCCGGGAATCGGCGTCGGACAGGCATGGATCCATCGGACCAGGGCGCTGCCCGGCATCATGGCCTCGATGCCGGGCAGTTCGTCGGGCCGGCGCCGGTGCTGCGCGACCTCGGCCAGGAACGACACGAGTTCCGGTGCCACCGGCAGGCCGGTCAGCTCCAGCGCCCACTTGAGCACCGACACGTACGCGTCCAGCCGCTTCGAGGCGAGCAGCGTTCCGCGCGCCGGACACGCCACGCGGACGATCCGCTCGACCCGGACCCGCTTTCGGGCGGCCAGGTCGTACAACGCTTCCAGGGCGGCGCGCTGGTCGTCGGGCCCGTCGAACAACTCCAGTTCGGCCTTGGCCGCCTTGCCCTGGGCACAGGCCCGTGCGGCCACCTCGGCCACGAGGCCACCGCGCGAGTGCGTGAGCAGGTGCAGCCGAGCGCCGGGCGCGCAAGCCCGGATCAGGGTGAGCGCGTTCTCGATCGGGCTCTTGCCGAGCGTTGCATGGTCGAGCGCAAACAGCCCGTCGGCGCCATAGCGACCGGACAGCCGATCGACGGCCGCCCGCTGGGATCGCCACAACTTGCCGAAGGTCGAGGGGGTATCGACGAACGTGCCGTGGACGAGGACCAGGACCGGGGCGCCATTGCCGCCGAGCTTGCCGTCGGCTACCCGCAGCAACTTCGACGCATCGTCGTTGAACGATTCCGGCAACTCCGCACCGATCCGATAAACGCCTTCGTCGACCCGGCCGTCGATCGACCGGGTCACGGCTCCCGCAGCGAGCGTGGCCGCGCCGTCGCCGAAGGATTTCCCGGTGACGACGGCGATCAGCTTGATGATCACCTTGCCCACCAGCCCGCGCGTTTTGCCTCCCGGCACGGAGCCGGCGGCCCAGGACAGGCTCGAGGGCACCCGGACTGCCCCGTCGACCGCCGGCCCGCGGCGGCTCGGATCGGACGACGCCGAGCGGCTCGAATCGTCCGATGCCGGGCGGCTTGGATCGGACGGTGCCGGGCGGCCTGGATCGGACGAGGGCGGGCGGGAGGTGTCGGGCTGCTGCGACCGGAGCAGGTCGCGGGCGTGCTCGGGGTGCAGCACCAACGTCGGGCCGTTGTCGATCGTGAGCACCACGAAGTCACGGCCTGGTTCGGCGCTCAACAGAACCGGCACGCTGTCGGCGCCCCGGCCCGTCGCGCCGACCTCGACCGCCTGCTTGGGCCGTCCCGGAATGCCGGCAAGCCAGGCCGGGCGGTCGCCCGACGAGGTCCCGTCGACCGTGAACTGACCGCTGGCCGATCGAACCGCGCCGAGCGCGCGGCCGTGCACGAGGAATTCGATCGTTGGGTTGCTCGTGGTTTTCATCGGCTGCGCTCCGTTGTCGCTGATCGAGCCGCCGTCGTTCGCCAGCCCGCACACCGGCGCCGCGTTCGCGGCACGCCGGCCCCACGCCCGCCGCACCGCGGGCGCTCCTCGCGTCACGCCGGTCAAAGGCCGGGCCATGACGACTACTCGTTCGCGGCGAGCCAGCCCGGCGCTGGGGAAAGCCGGGCCGACGTCAGCGCGAGCCGATTGTCGGCCAGCGCGCTGTCAGGTTCATCCTCGCCCTTGACGACGACTTCGCAGGATTGCGCGACCGACCGACAACTTCATCGCACCACTGTGCGATGACGCGTGCTGCCGCTTCGGGTAGGACACGGGCGGCGTTCCGGGCGGCGTTCCGGGCGGCGTTCCGGGCGGCGTTCCGGGCAGCGTTCCGGGGGGCCGGGCGACGCGGCCGGACGCGGTCGTATGATGAGGTCCCCCTTGCCACCGGTCACCCGATCGGCCGCGAACGGGACTAGGGAGATCGCCGAATGTCCTGGTTCGAAGCGCGTCGAGGGGTCCGACTCGACCCCGGCGCGATCGCCGTCCGCGACCCGATCCGCGAGCCGATCCGCATTGCGCCCCCTCGGCGCCCCGGCGCGCGGATCCGCGTCGTCGGCGGGCATTGCGCGTGACGACCGTCCCGTGGTTCGATTTGGTGCGAATCGGGCTGTCGACCGGCGTCGAACTCGACACGGTCGACATCGGCCCACGTTCGGCGCCGGTGCTGCTGTTCCTGCACGGTTTTCCCGAGTCTCATCGCACCTGGCGCCATCAGCTCGCCCATTTCTCCGATCGGTTCCGCTGCATCGCGCCCGACCAGCGCGGCTACCGCGGCTCCTCGAAGCCGCCGGACGTCTCCGACTATCGACCCGGTCCGCTGACGGCGGACGTGTTCGCCCTGGCCGATGCCTTGGGCGTGCAACGCTTCACCGTGGTCGGCCACGATTGGGGCGGTGTCATCGCCTGGCTCGTCGCCCGAGACGGCCAGCCGAACGGCGGCGACCCCGCCCGCGCCGGACGCGTGCCGCGCGCGGTGATCGCCAATGCCCCGCATCCGGTCGTGTTCCAGCAACTGCTGCTCGACGATCCGGTGCAGCGCGCGGCCAGCCAGTACGTTCGCGCTTTTCGCGATCCCGCGAATGACGCGCTGGTCCGCGAGCACGGGCTAGTCGGGCTGCTCAAGCAGGCGGTTCGCTGGGATCGCCCGCCAGCGCTCGAGCCGGCCGACCGCGACGATCTGCTCGCGGGCTGGAACGATCCCGCGGCCGCATTCGCGATGCTGAACTGGTATCGGGCCTCGCCGATCGTGTTCCCGGCGATGGACGAGAATCCGGGCCAACCGACGCTGCTCACGGAGCCGTTTCCGATCATCACGATACCGACTCTCGTCATCTGGGCGCTCGACGACCGCGCCCTGCCGCCAGCCAATCTCGACGGTCTCGGTCGCTGGGTGACACAGCTCCGGATCAGCCGGGTCCCGGACTGCGGCCACTTCGTCCCGTGGGAGGCTCCCGAGGCCGTCGTGTCGGCGATCACGGACTTTCTGGCGACGACCGACGCGTGAGGCAAGCCGCGGCGAGGGCTTCGCATAAGGGCCTGTTCGCGACCACGGCGCTGGCCGGGGCGATCGGCCTCGCCGTGCCGGCGCCGGCGAACGGCGCGCGTCCGCTGAACACCGACGACGCGCGGATCGTCGACGCCAAGGCCTGCCAGCTGGAGAGCTGGGTCCGCCGCAACCGCGACAGCACCGAGTTCTGGGCGCTGCCGGGTTGCAACTTCACCGGCAACCTCGAACTCTCGATCGGCGGTGCCCGAACGCGAGCGGCCGGCGAACTCGCCACCACCAACGTGATCGTCCAGGGAAAGACGCTGTTTCGCCAGTTGCGGCCGAACGACTGGGGGTTGGGCATGGTCGCCGGCAGCAATCGGCACCCGGACGAGACCGGCCGGCGCGACTGGTACCTCTATCTGCCGCTCAGTGTCTCGATGCGCGACGATCGCTGGGTCGTCCACACCAACCTCGGTGTGATCCACGACCAGGTGACTCATGGCCAGCGCGGTACCTGGGGCGTCGGCACGGAGGTGAAG
>JBEVJQ010000289.1:0-11276 GCA_040510055.1 Burkholderiaceae bacterium
GCGAAGCGTACCAGTCGATGACGGCACGTTTGGCGTGGCGGACAACGTCGGCGGTCAGCCGATGGCGCCGAAAGCTCTCGGCGTACCAGCGTGCGAAGGTCTCAGTTGCCGACGCGGTCGCCGCGGCTTGCGGCGGGGCCGAGTTGTTCACGTTCATTTCACCTGCTCCTTTGACCATGATCCACCAGGCGTGCCGTACCACTGATGCAGCAGCCTCGCCACGCCCCTCAGGCGAGGACGACGACGCCGTCGGCCGCGCGAACCCCGTGACCCTCCGGCAGCACGAACACCGGGTTGGCCTCGGCTTCGACCAGACGCTCCCCGAGCTGCGCGGTCATTTCGGAGAAGGCGACGATGGCCGTGACCAGCGCGTCGACATCGGCCCTGGGTCGCCCGCGAAAGCCGTCGAGCAGCGGCCAGGTCTTGAGCTCCTGCGCCATCGCGAGCGCTTCGGCACGGCTCAAGCCTCCCTGCGGCGGCAGCAGCCGCAGGGTCGTGTCCTTGAACAGTTCGGCAGTGACCCCGCCCATCCCGAGCAGGATGGCGGTGCCCAACGGGTCGCGATGCATCCCGACGATCAGCTCGGTGCCGCCGGCGACCATCTCCTGGACCAGGAAGCGTTCGGGCCGCACGCCGGCCCGCTGCTCGACGTCGGCGGCCATCGCGATGAGCCGGGCGCCGACGGTCTCGGGCGTGAGATTGACGGCGACCCCGCCGACCTCCGTCTTGTGCGTGATCTGCGACGACAGGATCTTCAGTACGACTCGGCCCCCCAGTTCGCGCGCCGCAGCCTCGGCCTGTGCTGCCGAGCCGACGATGCGCTCGCCGACACAGGGCACACCGAAGCGCGCGAACAGTTGCTTGGCCTGGGCCTCGTCGAGCGAGCCGGACGGCAGATCGTCGACCGCGACCGTCGCTGCTGCAGGCGTTGTCTCCGCCGGCGACTCGAAGCGGCCGACCTTCAGCATCGCCGCGAGTGCCGCGGTGCAGCTCTCGGCGGCCGCGAACGCCGGCACGCCGCGCTGCGTCAGCAGCGCCCCGACCTCCGGTGCGTGCGGGCTCACGTAGGCAATCACCGGCTTGTCGGAGTTCGGCAGGCAGTCCTGGATCGCTCCCGCCATCAGTTCCGGCATGGCGAGGCTCGACGAGCCGACGATGATGGTCAGCGCGTCGTAGCACGGGCTCTTCAACAATACATTGATGGCTCCGCGCAGCAGATCGGGCTTCAGGCCTGCGAGCGTGACGTCGATCGGATTGCGGTCGAGCACCGCGTGGTCGCCGGTCTGCAGCGCGCGCAGCGCCTCGGCCGTGGCGGCGTCGGGTGCCGGTGTGTCGAACCCTGCCATGCCGAGGTCGTCGGACACGAGCGTGCCGGCACCACCGGTGGAAGTCAGGATCGCGACTCGATTGCCGCGCAGCTTGCGGCCAGTGGCGAGCGCCACCGGGATGTCGAGCAGATCGGCGAAGGTCTGCGCCCGGATCACGCCCACCTGCTTGAAGAGCGCGTCGTACATGCGGTCGGCACCGGCCAGCGCGCCGGTATGCGATACGGCGGCCTTGGCGCCGGCCTCCGAACGACCGATCTTGAAGGCAACCACCGGTTTACCGTTGCGCGCGGCCTTGAGTGCAGCGGCGCGAAACTTCGCCGGGTTGCGGATCGTCTCGATGTAGAGCGCGATGACCTTGGTCGCCTCGTCATCGGCCAGATGCCCGACGAAGTCGGCCAGCTCCAGGTCTACTT
The DNA here is from genome assembly GCA_040510055.1 of Burkholderiaceae bacterium. GTDB lineage: Bacteria > Pseudomonadota > Gammaproteobacteria > Burkholderiales > Burkholderiaceae_E > Lautropia. The sequence goes on from JBEVJQ010000289.1 coordinate 1,742, forward strand.
CGTTGCTGGTCGAGATCAGCTTGGACAGGCCGATGCCGCGCGCCGCCGCACGCGAGAGCAACGCACCGAGGATGCCGCCGCTCTGCGAGACGACGCCGATTCCGCCGGTCGGAAAGTGCTCCATCTCCAGCGCGCCCGTTGCCGACAGCACGATGCTGTCCGTCAGATTCACCAGTCCGATGGTGTTGGGGCCCAGGATGCGCATCGAGCCGGCTGCCTCGATCAGCTCCTTCTGGCGGCGCGCGCCTTCGGCACCGGTCTCGGTGTAGCCGCTGGCCAGGACGATGGCGGCCGCCGTGCCGCGCGCTGCCAGGTCGCGCACGGCCAGGTGCGCGCGCTCGGCCCCGAGCAGCACGATGCCGACATCGGGCACCGAGGGTAGCGAGGCCACGTCGCGGTAGCAGGCGAGCTCGCCGATCCGGTCGACCTTGGGGTTGACGGGGTAGATGTCACCGGCAAAGCCGTGCTTGACCAGGTACGACACCGGGCGGCCGGCGGTCTTGCTCGCATCCGCGGAGGCGCCGATGACGGCCACGCTGCGCGGCTTCAGCAGACGGGAGATCGGATCCATGGGGTTCACTCCGTGGGGGCCCGAGGGGCCTTGGGGGATTGGGTGGGCGCGGTGGTCGAAGGCGGTGGCGCAGCGGTCGCCCGAGGGGAAGTCTTGTCAAGGAATGCCATCACCGACTCGCGATGTTCGGTGCTCGTGTAGCAGATGCCCTGTGCCTGGCTGCCCTGCGCGAACACGTCGTGGGCCGAGAGCTCGAAACTCTGGTCGAGAATGGTCTTGGTCAGGGCCAATGCCGTAGACGAGGCCTTGCTCAGCTCCGCGGCCCAGGCCTGCGCGTCGGCCACCAGCGTTTCTGCCGAGGCCTTGCGGTCGACGATGCCCAACGCCAGCGCCTCGTCGACGTCGACCTTGCGGCCGGTGAAGATCAGCTCCTTGGCCCTGGCGAGACCGACGCGACGCGGCAGGAAGTACATGCCACCACCGTCCGGGATGATCCCGCGATGGATATAGGACCAGGTGAAGCTCGCCCATTCGCTGGCGACGATGAAGTCGCAGGCGAGCGCCGTGTCTGCGCCCAGGCCCGAGGCGGCACCGTTGACGGCGGCGATGACCGGCTTGGGCATCGTGTGCAGCAGCGATTGCGTGTGATGCACGCGCTGCTGGCGGTGCCAGCCGTTGAAGCCGATCTCGCCGGCAGGCGCGCTCATCCGCCGCTCCATTCCGCTGATGTCTCCGCCGGCGCAAAAGCCTTTGCCAGCGCCGGTTATCACCAGCGCCTTGACCGCCTTGTCGGCAGCAACCCGTTCCAGTGCGTCGATGAACTCGGTGCGCATGTCGTCGCTCATCGCGTTGCGCTTGTCGGGGCGATTGAACGTGATCGTGGCAATCGCGCTGGCGATGTTCAGGTCAATAAAGGTGTAGCCCATGGAATCCTCCGTTTCGTTGGCGATCGTGTCAGTCGGCTTTGATGTTGTTTTCCTTCACGATCCTGGCCCACCGAGCTTCCTCTGCCTTCACATAGCGATCCAGTTCGGCGCCATCGGTCGCGCTGACGACAACACCCTCCTGCTCGACCTTCTTCGCGAAGTCGGGGTTGCGGGCCGCGGTTCGAGCCGCGCCTGCCAGCTTCGCGATTACCTCGGCCGGCGTCCCCGCCGGCGCATAGAGCCCGTACCAGCTTTCAACCGAATACCCGGGTACGGTCGCGGCAATCGCCGGCACGTCCTTGAATGACGGTGACGGCTCCGGCGTCGTGACCGCGATCGCGCGCAGCTTGCCGACTTCCAGATGATTCGACACCGCAGCCGCGGTGCCGAAGAACAGGTCCACCTGCCCGCCGAGCAGATCGGTGATCGCCGGACCCGCGCCGCGGTAGGGGATGTGCACCAGGCGAACCTTCGCGAGATTGGTGAACATCTCGCCGGCCAGATGAGCCGAGGTGCCGTTGCCCTGGGAAGCGTAGGTCAAGGCGTCCGGTTTCGCCCGCGCCGCTTCGAGAATGTCCTTGACCGTCTTGAACGGACTGTCGGCGCGCACCACCAGCACGTTGGGGCCTTTGCCGATCAGCGTGATCGGGGCGAATGCCTTGTCGTTCGCGTACGGCAGCTTCGGATGCATGCTCGGATTGACGGCATGCGCGAAGGTAGCGATGACGATGTTGTAGCCATCGGGGGCACTCTTGGCGACCAGATCCGTACCGATGATGGTACCGGCGCCGGGTTTGTTGTCGATCACGACCTGCTGGCCGAGTTCCCGTGACATCCCTGCCCCCAGCGTGCGGGCGATCAGATCGGTGCCACCGCCCGGTGCGAACGGGACGACCAGGCGGATCGGACGTTCCGGATAGGCGGCAGCGCTGGCCGTGGCACTCAATGCGAGCGCCAAGGCGAGAATGCCGGCTCTTGGGTCGAGTAAGCGAGCGAGTCCGCGAATGGATGCGGGCATGGATGTCTCCTGTCGTGGTCGTTAAGTGAGCCCATTGTCGCGAGCTGTCGTGTCCGCGCCGCGCTCGAAGCGCTTGAGGTCAGGACGCCTCGAAGAATAAGGGCGGCGACACTTCCTGTCGCCGTGCTATTTCCATAGAATGGAAATCTGGAGGTGGCGGCTCCCCCCCATGACTGGACGACCATGACCGGAAGATCGAATCACCTGTTCGCAGACAAGCCTGGCCGGTCAGTGGCGAACCGCTCGCTCGAACGCGGCATCGTCGTCCTCCGGGCGTTCCGCCCCGGGTCGGACCTCCTCGGCAACGGTGAAATTGCCGAACGAACGGGCCTTTCCCGCTCGACCGTCAGCCGTCTGACCCAGACGCTGGTCGGCGCCGGAATGCTGAAGCAGGAGCCGCCGCGCAAGGGCTACCGGTTGGCACCGGCCGTCCTGAGCGTGGCTCACGCCATGCGCGCCGGCTCGGCGGTGCTTCGAGCAGCCGCCCCGCTGATGCGGACGCTGGCGCAGGAACGCCGGATCAACGTGGGCCTGGCCGCTTCCGACGGCGACGAGATGGTCTATCTCGAGTCGATCCGCTACAGCCATCGAGCGGCGTTGCGCAGCGTCGTCTCCGGCCAACGCGTGCCGATGGAATTGACCTCGCTCGGGCGGGCCTACCTCGCTTCGGTGCCCGAGAGCCGTCGGAGTGCCCTACTGCGGCTGATCAGGAAGCGGCGCGTCACCCAGTGGCCGGCCCTCGCGGCGGCGATTGCGCAGGCCATCGAGAGCGTCCGGGCGCGAGACTTCTGCGCAGCGGCGTGGCAGCCGGAGGTCGTGGCGATCGCCACGCCGCTGCCGGTCCGGGAAGAGATTTACGTCCTCAATGCCAGCGTTTCGACCTCGAAGCCGATCGAAGAAGTCTGCGCCGATCTATCCGGCCCGCTGATCGACCTGAAGCAGGCCGTGCTGCACGACCTTGCCGCCGCGAGCGATGCCGATGTCCCCTGGACCGCGCCCTCGATCGATCACCCCGTCATCGGGGCCGGCAGGCGGCGGCGCAGGGAATCTGCGATCGAACCACGGCAGCGCTGACGCGTCGCGCCGTCCACGTCCACAATGCGAAGGATCGCGAAGGACCGCAGGGCTCGAGCATGACACCGAAATCATCGAACCGACCGCGCTCCTCGTCACGAGGTCGAACGAATCCGGCGGCCGAGCATCCGGCGCTGGCCGCGATCCGCGCGTCCGACACCGGCAAGGTCAAGGTCGCCTGCAGCGATATCGACGGCATCCTGCGCGGCAAGTACCTTCACCGCGACAAGTTCTTCGGCGCCGCCGATGGCGGCTTCGGCTTCTGCGACGTGGTGTTCGGCTGGGACGCTCACGACCAGTGCTACGACAACACCGCGGTCACCGGCTGGCAGCACGGCTTTCCCGATGCGCTGGCACGGATCGACCTCGGCACCGCGCGCCACGTTCCGTGGGACGACGGGGTCCCGTTCTTTCTCGGCGAATTCGTCAACCCCGACGGGTCACCCTACCCCGTCTGTCCGCGCCAGACGCTCAAGCGCGTCCTTGCCCGCGCCGCGAAACTCGGCCTGCAGCCGATGGCGGGGATGGAGTTCGAATGGTTCAACTTTTCCGAGTCGCCTGGGAGTTGGGCGGCAAAGGAAGGGGTAGCTCCCCGGACGCTGACACCGGGGATGTTCGGCTACTCGCTGCTTCGGATGGCCGACAATCGCGGCTTCTTCAACGCGCTGATGGATGAGATGGCCGCATTCGGCGTACCGATCGAGGGCTTGCACACGGAGACCGGCCCCGGGGTCTACGAGGCGGCGATCGTGTTCTCCGAGGCGCTCGAGGCCGCCGATCGCGCGATCCTGTTCAAGACCGGTGCCAAGGAAATCGGCAAGCGCTTCGGGATCATGCCGAGCTTCATGGCCAAGTGGAGCCAGCGCTATCCCGGTTGCTCCGGCCACATCCACCAGAGCCTGTCCGACGGAAAGTCCAATCGTTTCGCCGATCGGCGCAGTCCGCGCGGGATGAGTCCGCTGTTCGAGAGCTATGTCGCCGGCCAGGTCGCCTGCCTGATGGAGTTCGCGCCGATGTTCTGGCCGACGATCAACAGCTACAAGCGGCTGGTCGACGGCTTCTGGGCCCCGGTCAAGCCGACCTGGGGCGTCGACAACCGCACCGCGAGCTTTCGCGTGATCGGCGGCAGCGAGAAGTCGACCCGGCTCGAGACCCGCTGTCCCGGAGCCGACGTCAACCCATACCTGGCGATGGCGGCGGTGCTGGCCGCCGGTCTTCATGGCGTCGAGAGCGGCCTGAAGCTCACCACTCCGCCGATCACCGGGACCAACTTGGGCGCGGAGAACATCCCGCGGGCGCCGCGTTCGCTGCTCGAGACCACGCGGATCTTCCGCCAGTCGCAGATCGCTCGCGACTGGCTCGGCGACACCTTCGTCGAACACTTCGCGGCAACGCGCGAGTGGGAGTACCGGCAGTGGCAGGACGCGGTGACCGACTGGGAGCTGAAGCGCTACTTCGAGATCATCTGAGTCCGAGCCGGCGAGTCCGAGCCGGCCGCGGACTGCGCGCAGCTGTCAACGGGGCTGGGCGCGCGCCACGATCTCCGCGTCGGCGTTCCGATCGGACCAACGTGCCACGATCGTGTCCGGATGCAGATTCGCCATCTGATCCGGCTCCAGGCGCCGGATGAACTTCCAGCCCGACGGCGTGCGGATGAACGCGAACCGGGTCTCCTCGTCGACGAAGACGGCGAACTCTGCGGCGTCTGCCAGCGTGGCCGCCGATGTCGACAGCTGTCCGACCGGCGGCTTGCCGACCAATGACTTGCCGGCCGAGGATTCGGTGGCGTCGACCACGGCGGAAGCCGCGATGATGAGAATGGTAGCGGCCATCGGAATGAATAGTCGCGTAACGAAGAGTCGTGAAGTCATGATGGATTCCCCCTGAGACGAGCTGAACACTGGGTTCATCTTGGGGTGGTAGCGGAATCGATCAAATCGATATACATGATGGGTCCGATCTGCTTTCCTGATCGCTGCGCACGATGCGGTTTTTCTCGCAATCGTTCAGACGCCAGGCGATCGCCTTCGGCCCCCAGCTCCCGCCGTCTAGTGGCCGCCGCATCTACGCGACCCGGGGAGGCGATAGGTCCGCCTGAAGGAGCGCTCGAGCGTCCCTCGCGGCCCTGCTCCTACTCCGTCACCTTCCCGCCGCCGAGATCGGCGCGCAATCCGACATGCATCGCACCGCCTTCGTGTCCGGCCGGTCATCGATGACGAAGCCGTCGCGATTCGGCATCCGCACGGCCGCCAGCGTCTTCGCGTCGACGACGACATCGGCTGCCATCAGGCCGTTGAGGTAGAGCAGGTAGCCGCTCACCGCGTAGACCTCGTCGTTGCTCAGCGATTGCGGCGCGTTCAACGGCATCGCACGGCGGATGTAGTCGAACAGTGCCCCGCTGTATGGGTACATGCTGCCCGGCGTGAGGACACGCGTGTTCGTCGTGAACGAGCCGATGCCGCCGACCATGGTCCCGAACTGGGGGCCTCCCTTGGCGTCCGCGCCGTGGCAGGACGCGCACTGGGCGTCGTAGACGACCTTGCCCGCGGCGATCGTGCCCGAGCCCGGTGGCAGGCCGCGCCCGTCGGTCGTGCGAATGTCGATGTCCCAGGCGCGCAGCGCCTGCTCGGAGATCGGTTTGCCCAGGGCCTGGGGACGTGCGGTGGAGGCACCGGCCGTGCCGGATCCGCCGCCGGCCGAAGGCGAGAGGCAGCCGGCCAGGACGACCGGGGAGACGAGCAGGCAGAGGCCGAGGTCAGCCGATCGCATTCTTCACCTCGCCGGAGGCTTCGATGGCCCATGGGAAGATCCCGTTGTGGTGCTGGACGAAGCCCGTGATCGCGCGGACCTTCTTGATGTCCTCGACGGTGGGCTGGACGTAGCCGGTGGAGTCGACCATGCGGCTCGCCATGGTGGCCGGTGAGCCGTCCCATTTCCACGGCAATCGAAAGCGGGTGAGGCACTTGTCGAGCACGGGCCCTTCCAGGGTTGCCTCGCGCCAGGTGCGCCCGCCATCCACGGTGACGTCGACGGCGCGAATGGTGCCGTTGCCTGACCATGCAAAGCCCCGGATCTCGATGTCGCCGCGGCGCACATTCATGCCGCCCGAGGGCGACGTGATGACGGACTTGCCTTCCATCTCGAAGCTGAACTGGCGCCACTTGCCGTCGGGCATGGGATCGGAGTAGCGCGCCGTTTCGCTGCGCAGGTGCCAGGGCTTGTCTCCGAGCTTGATCCGGCGCAGCCACTTGATGGACATGTTGCCCTCCCAGCCGGGCAGGAACAGGCGCAGCGGATAGCCGTTCTCGGGGCGCAGCATCTCGCCGTTGGCGGCATAGACGAGCAGGGTGTCGTCGAGCATTTTCTTCATCGGTATGCTGCGCGCATGGGCCGCCCCATCGGCGCCTTCGGCCAGCGCCAGGTGGCGGCCGGATCGATCCCCGCTTCGTCGAGCAGCGTGGAGACGGGCACGCCCGTCCATTGCGCACACGACAGCAGGCCGTGGGTCTGCTGCACGGTCTTCGAGGCGGGCTTGAGCCAATCGGTGAGGCCGTTGCCTGAACACTCCATGAAATAGAAACGCGAGACCGACGGGTACCTGAGCAGATCGGCCATGCTGAAGAGCAGCGGCTGGCGGACCATGCCGTGGATCGCGAGCTGGTGCTGTTCGGGATCGATGTCAGGTACGCCGTTGTGATGGCGCTCGTAGATGAGCCCTGTCGGCGTGACGGTGCCGAGCTGGTGCTGCAGTGGTGTCATGCTCCAATCAGAGAAGTTCTGCCGGTTCTTGAGCACGTCGCTGCGCCGGCGCTTGACATGTGCCTCGAACTTGGACGGCATGCCGTACTCGGATTCCGGGATCGGCCGGCCCAGTTGCCGGTTCGAGGCAGGGACCGACAGGGGCTGCGCCACGGTTTCGGCCTGGGCTGTCGCTTCCTCGGCGATCAGCCCCCCGCCGGTCACGGTCACGGCGACCCCTGCCGCCGAGCGCCCGAGCAGCGTCCGGCGTCTCGGATCGTGCGTAAGGGAGCCGCCGCGCTGCAGCTCGTTGCGAGAATCGCGGACGATGCGCTTGGCATCGACTGTTGCCATCTCGACCTCCTTCGGATGTCGGGCCAGCGTTATAGGATGCGCGCCCGATCATGCAAGCGCTTGCTGGCTCTCGCTGCAGAGTATAGAAAGCCGACGACGCGAGTTCCATGGCAACGTCGCAACCACTGCCAGGATGAAGCGTGCTCAAAGGCATGCTGGGGCCGCCGCAACGCTGCCTGGCGCCGACGCCAGCGACCGCTGGCCGCCGACGGTATGATCGGATTGCGCCTGCACGGCAGCATCTGCGTCGTGATCGCGGCGGGCCGCGCGCCGCGGCGGAGTACCCTTGGCTGCCTCCCCGACCGACATCGTCCAGTTCTCGTTCCCGACGGCGATCGCCTTCGGCCCCGGCGCCCGCCGTCTAGTGGCGCCGCATCTGCGCGACCGGGGTTTGTCGCGGCCGTTGATCGTGACCGACTCGGCGCTGGCCCGGTTGCCGGTGCTCGCCGAGTTCCGCGACAGCTTGACGGATCTCGTCCCCGCGGTCTTCGACGGCGTCGCCGGCAACCCGACCTGCGCCCAGGTGATGGCCGGCGCTGCGGCGTTTCTCGAGCACGCTGCCGACTCGGTGATCGGGTTCGGTGGCGGCGCGGCGCTCGATGTCGCCAAGGTCGTGGCGCTGATGGCGGTCCACGATGGCGATGTCATCGACTATGTCTGGGACCATCCGCAGCCGCGGCCGATCGACCGGCCGCTGCCCTGGTTCGTGGCCTTGCCGACCACGGCGGGCACCGGCAGCGAAGTCGGCCGCTCGGCCGTCGTGTCGGAGAACGAGACCCACCTGAAGCGCACCGTCTTCAGCCCGGCGATCCTGGCGAAACAGGTGTTCGCCGATCCGGAGCTGACGCTGTCGCTGCCGGTCGCGGTCACGGCCGCGACCGGCATGGACGCGTTGACGCATAACATCGAGAGCTACCTGTCGCCCGCTTACCACCCACTTTGCGACGGGATCGCGCTCGAGGGACTGAGGATCGGCGCGCGGGCCCTGCCGATCGCCGTCGCCGACCCCGGCAACGTGTCGGCGCGGGCGGCGATGATGATGAGTTCGATGATGGGCGCGATCGCGTTCCAGAAGGACCTCGGCTCGGTCCATGCCTGCGCCCATGCATTGGGCGCGGTGGCCGATCTGCATCACGGCCTCGCCAACGCGCTGATGATCGAGCCGGTGCTCGCCTGGAACCGTGCCGCGGCCGAAGGCAAGTTCGACGAACTGGCGCACGCCGCGGGAGTCGCTGGCGGCGGCCAAGCGCTGGTCGCCTGGCTCGGCGACCTCAAGCGCCGGATCGGCATCACGGATGGCCTGGCGGCTCGCGGCGTCACCGAGGCGATGATGCCGCGACTGGTGGCACTCGCGACGACCGACTTCACCGGACGGACCAACCCCCGACCAGCGACCGCGGCCGACTACGAACGATTCTTTCGCCAGGCGATGTAGGTGATGGACCCTGGTAACAAGCCACTGCTGATCGGCATCTCCGCCCGGATCTTCTATCCCGGGACGCCAGGCGTCGAGCCGACCGGCGTCTGGACCAAGACGGTTCACTACCTCGAGCAGTCGGTGGCGTTGTGGCTCGTTCGCGGCGGCGCGCTGCCTGTAATGGTGCCGGGAGTCGACGAGCAGAGCGAACTGACGCGACGCGACCTGCGGTTGTCGCACTATTCCGCGGCGCTCGACGGGTTGGTTCTCCAGGGCGGAAACGACGTCGCGCCGGAGAGCTATGGCGAGACCGCGCTCGACCCGGCCTGGCGCGGCGATGCCGTCCGCGACCGCTACGAACGTGACCTGGTGGCCGCTTTCGTCGCGGCCGGAAAGCCGGTATTCGGCATCTGCCGCGGCCTGCAACTGCTCAACGTCCACTTCGGCGGCACGCTGTACCAGGACATCGCTACTCAGCGGCCCGGTGCCCGCGCCCA
>JBEVJQ010000290.1:0-4202 GCA_040510055.1 Burkholderiaceae bacterium
CAGCGGCACGAGATTGCGCCCCAGGAACGAGGCGACGATCAGGCAGGTCGCCGTACTCGACTGGATCAGGCTGGTCACGACCAACCCCGCGGCCACGGCACGCGGCCGCGATCCCATGCTGTGGGCGAGCACCTGCCGCAGGTTCTCGCCGAACACGCGCAGGATGCCGGTCCGTACGAGTTGCGTGCCCCAGACGAGCAACGCGATCGACGCCAACAGGTTCAGCAGGTGGATCATCAGACCCGATTCGTACCGGCGACGCCATCCGGTTCAGCCACGGTCGCCTCGCCGCTGTCGTCGCTTGTTGTTGCTATCGTAGTCGAGGCTGACGCACCGCGATCCACCTGCGTTGCGCGACCGCCCATACCGTCGGGCGGTTCCTCGCCGTCGGGTGCCTTCCACGCCGTCGGGCGGCCCAACGCCGTCGGGTGCCTTCCACGACTTCGGGCGGCCCCACGCCGTCCGTGCGGTATTGCGGCGTCAGGCCCGGCCCGCCGACGGCGACAGGCCCAGCAGCGCACGAGCTTCGGCAGCGGTCGCCGGGCGTCGTCCGTACTCGGGCATCAGATCCGCCAGCTGCCGCACCAGCGCGGCATTCGATGGGGCAAGCGTGTCGCGATCCAGCCGCACGTTATCCTCCATCCCGGTGCGGACGTGACCGGCCGATGCCATCGACCAGCGTGCCACCTCCAATGCCATCCGGCCGATCCCGGCCCCGGTAAAGGTCGCTTGCGGCGACAGGCGCCGGAGCGTCTCGACATAGAAATCGAACACGGGCCGATCGGCGGGCATGGCGTTCTTGATTCCCATGACGAATTGCACGTGCAGCGGGGCCGGGATGCGTCCGTCGGCCTCCATCGCGGCAGCCTGGAAGATCATCGACAGATCGAACGCCTCGACTTCGGGTTTGATGCCGTGGGCTTGCATCCGGGCAGCCAGCCAGTCGATCAGCTGCGGACTGTTGTCGTAGACGCGGGTCGGAAAGTTGACCGAGCCGGTGGCGAGCGAGGCCATGTCCGGTCCCAGCTGCAGATGGTCTCCCCGTTCGTGGCCGGCACCTGAACGACCACCGGTGGAGAACTGCACGATGACGCCGGGGCAATGCTTGCGCAGGCCCTCGAGCACGATGCCGAACCGCTCCGGAGACGAGGTCGGCGTGCCGTCGTCGTTGCGGACATGCAGGTGCATCAGCGTGGCGCCGGCCTCGAAGGCCTCCTGCGCGGACTCGACTTGCTCTGCCGGCGTGATGGGGACCGCCGGATTGTCGCTCTTGCGCGGGAGCGAACCGGTGATGGCGCAGGTAATGATGCAGGGCGTTGTCATGCGGCACATCTCCCCTCAGGCTTTCGGCGTGTCCCCCCGGGTATCTGCAAGCGAAATGGCCCCTTCGGGCCGATGACGGGGTTGCGATCTCCGCGATGGGTTGGCGACCATGATATCCAGTGTCGTGTTCCGCAAGTAGATGCGATCGAGACGGGTCGCCACGGGGGCTGGCCGAACGCGGTACGGTACTAGTGACCGACGTCGAGGGCGACGAGAAAGCGTGACACCATGTTGTACGCCGCGACCGTGGCCACCAGTTCGACCAGCCGCTGCGCGTCGTACTCGGCCTGCAGCGCCGCCATCAGGTCGTCGGGTACCTCGATCTCGCGCGTCATCGCGTCCGCGAGCCGAAGCACCAGCCGCTCCCGGTCATCGAAGCCGCCGCCCAGCACCGGCTCCCGAAGCGCCGCGATCTTGTGCGCCGCGACCCCTTCCCGCTCGGCGATCGGCGCGTGCGCTTCGAATTCGAAAGCGGCGCGGTTGAGTACCGCCACGCGGAGGATGATCATCTCGCGCAGGTCGGGCGGCACCGATGTCTGGTTGCGAACGGCGGTCAGCATCCGCTCCCAGCCCGAGGCGATCGGCCCGCTGTTGAGCAGCACCTGGTAGAGCAGCGAAACTCTTCCGCGCTCGCCCAGGATCCGGCCTTCAATCTCGGCCAGTTCGGGGCGGGTTCCGGGTACGACGAGGGGGACGCGTGGCTTGCCCATCATTCGGCCTTGATCTGTTTCGCGCGGATCAGCCGCGCCCACTTCTCGGTGTCGCGCTTGACGAGGGCGGACAGTTCCTCGGGTGTCGATGGCGCGGGCTCGGCGCCCGTCTCCAGCAGCCTGGCCGACAGCGCAGGACTGCGGAGCGCGCTTCGTACCGCCTCGTTCAGTGCCCTGACCTTGTCGGGCGAAGTCTTCACCGGGGCAAACAACGCGTACCAGTTGTTGCTGTCGACGTTCGGCATCCCCTGCTCGGCCAGGGGCCGGACGTCGGGCAGGGTCGGATGGCGGCTGGATGACGCGAGGCCGATGGCCTTGAGCTTGCCGCTGCGTACATGCCCGATCAACCCCGGGATGTCGCCGAAGAAGCCACCGACCTGTCCGCCCATCACATCGACGATCGCAGGCGCCGCACCCTTGTACGGCACGTGGACCAGATTGGCACCAGTCGCATCCTTCAACTGTTCGATCGCAAGGTGCGGAATGCTGCCGATCCCCGATGACGCCATCGCCGTCGGATCCTTCTTCTTCTTGCTGTTGGCGACGAACTCGGCCGCATCCTTTGCCGGATCGTCGGGATGCACGACCAGGAGTTCGACGTTGTTGACGACCAGCGAGACCGGTGCGAAGTCGCGCGTCAGGTCGTAGGCCAACTTGTCGTACAGAGAGGGATTGACCGCCGCCGCACCCACGCTGGTGAACCAGAGCGTGTGGCCATCGGGCGCCGAGCGCATGACTTCGCTCGCACCGATCGCCCCATTGGCCCCGGCCTTGTTCTCCACGATGACCGTCTGCCCGATGTCCTTTGTCAGCTGCTCTGCGAGCGCCCGGGCCACGTAGTCGACCGGGCCACCCGGCGGAAAGGACACCACGAGGCGCATCGGCTTGCCCTGCGCCGAGGCGGCCAGGGGCCATCCGACTAGGCCGAGCGCCGTGACAGCGGACGCGAGGGTGGACGCGATAGCAGCGGAGGCGAACCCGGCAGCGGCGATGAAGGTACGGCGTCGCATCGAATGAGTCTCCTGTTGCTCGTAGCCCAATGGATCCTGCGCGCCGGTCAATCGCAACGGGCGACCATCCCGCCGTCGACGATGAGCTCGGTACCGGTGATGAATCGCGCCTCGTCACTCGCGAGAAACAGCACGGCCGATGCCGTGTCGCGGCCATCACCCATGAAGCCGAGCGGGATGCGCTTCTGGCGCTGCTCGAGAAGCGTGTCCACGTCGCCCCCGGTGCGCTGCTTGGCCAGCCGGGTCTCGACCATCGGCGTGTGAAGCTGGCCCGGAACGACGGTGTTGACGCGCACGCCGTGCGGCGCGTGCTGGACCGCGACCACCCGCGAGAGCTGGATCACGCCGGCCTTGGTGGCCGCGTAGGCGACCTGGGCGCTGCCGGTCCAGCGCAGGCCCGAGGTCGAGGCGATGTTGACGATGCTGCCGCTGCGCTTCTCGACCATCGTCGGCAGGACCTTCTTGCAGGTTAGAAAGACGCTCTTGAGGTTGACGTCCACCTGGGCGTCCCATGCCTCCTCGCTCAGCTCGATCGGCCCGCCGGCGGCCGAGCCGCCGACGTTGTTGACGAGAATGTCGATGGTGCCGAACGCCCCGAGGCACGCTTCCACCATTCCGGTGACGTCGGCACTCGACGTCACGCTGCAGGCATGGGTCACGATCGAGGCGCGCGCGTCGCCGGCGAGCGACAGCGTCTCCTCCAGCCGATCCGGCTCGCGGTCCACGGCGAACACACGCGCGCCCTCCTCGGCCAGCCGCACCGCGATCGCGCGGCCGTTGCCCCAGCCGGTGCCGACGCAGCCAGCGCCGGTGACGATTGCCACCTTGTCCTTGAATCTCGGGTTCATATGTCGAAGCGGTAGAGCCGCTGTGGGTTGTCGCGCTATTGTCCGGCTCGATCGGGTTTCTGAATGCTGCCGCCCGCTATGACCCCATGGACGAAGGCGTGGCAGGTCATCCCAGGCTCTCCAGGTCAGCCAGCGTGTCAAGCCTCCAGATTCGATCGAGCAGCGTACGCGCCGCCGTACCACCGATCACCGGACCGGCGAGTTCGAGCAGCTTGTCGCCGAGTTCGACATCGGACAATGGCAGTTCGGGGTCGCCCTTGCGGTCGGGCTGGAAGTGGACCAGGTTCCGGCCGTCGCGCAACAGGACCTCG
>JBEVJQ010000291.1:0-3840 GCA_040510055.1 Burkholderiaceae bacterium
TGGCCGGCGCGGCGCAGATGGACCGGCATTTCGAAGAAGCCCCGCTCGAGCGCAACCTGCCGGCATGGCTCGGCCTGGTCTCGATCTGGAACCGCAACGCCCTCGGGCTGCCGAGCCAGGCGGTGATTCCGTACGCCGAGCGCCTGCGGCTGCTGCCGTCGTTTCTCCAGCAACTGGTGATGGAGAGCAATGGCAAGACCGCGCGGCTCGACGGCAGCCCGACCGACCGACCGACGGCGCCGATCGTCTGGGGCGTCTCCGGAACCAACGCCCAGCACTCGTTCTTCCAGCAACTCCATCAAGGGCCCGACGTGGTCCCGGTCGACTTCATCCTCGCCGCCCGGCCGTCGATCCCGGTCGCCGCCGGCGACGAGCGCCATCGGATCCTGCTCGCCAACTGCCTGGCGCAGAGCGCCGCACTGGCGCTGGGCAAGCCGCTGCCCGAGGGCAGCTCCGGCGAGGGCTGGCACAAGGCCTTCGCCGGCAACCGACCCAGCACGACGGTGGTGCTCGAGACGCTCGACCCGGCGTCGCTGGGCGCGCTCCTCGCCGCGTACGAACATGCGACCTTCGTCGCCAGCACCGTGCTCGGGATCAATGCCTTCGACCAGTTCGGCGTCGAGTACGGCAAGGAGATGGCCACGTCGGTCGAGGCACTGCTCGCCGGCGCGGGCGATCCCGGCACCGCCGATGCCTCCACCCGGGCGCTGGCCGCGCGGATCGTGTCCTGTTCCGCGCCAAAGTAGGGCAGCGAGTGCGGGCCGAGTCTCGGCGAGTCCCGGGCCGTTCCACACGCAGCTTCCTGCACCAAGACAGTGGTCGCAACCGACTGATCGGCATCGGGCTGATCTCCGGCGCCGTCTTGTGGTTCTCGGTGCTCGATACCGCGGCGAAGTCGCTCGTGGTCACCCTGCCACTGCTGCAGCTCGTGTTCCTGCGGTTCCTCGGCCACACGGTGTTCACGGCGGTCGCGATGGCGCCGCGATTCGGCTGGTCGCTGGTTCGCACCCGCCACCCGCTGCTGCAGTTGGCCCGGGCGACGATGCTGCCGCTGATGACGGCGATGAACTTCTGGGCCCTGCAGTTCCTGCAACTGGCCGAGACCGGCGCGATCCAGTTCCTCGCGCCGATCGTCGTGGCGCTGCTGGGCAACCGCTTCCTCGGCGAGAAGCTCGACCGCGGCCGCTGGATCGCGATCGTGGTCGGCTTCATCGGCGTGCTGGTGATCCTGCAGCCCGGCAGCCGCGGCTTCCATCCGGCGATGCTGGTCTCGCTGCTGCAGACGACGCTCTATGCGATCTTCATCCTGCTGACGCGGGTGCTCGCCGCCGACGATCGACCCGAGAGTTCCAACTTCCTGTCGGCCCTCGGAGCGACCCTGATGCTCGCGCCGTTCGCGATCGCCGTCTGGCAGACGCCAACCACGGCACGCGAATGGACGATGATCGCCGTCACCGGCATCGCCGGCGGCCTCGGCCACTACCTGCTGGCCCAAGCGCCACGGTTCGCGCCAGCCTCGACCATCACGCCGTTCATCTATTCGCAGATCCTCTACATGGTGCTGCTGGGCTACCTCGTGTTCGGCGACGTCCCTCGGCCGGCCGTCGTCGTGGGCGCGCTGATCGTCGTCGGCAGCGGCCTCTACCTCGTCTGGCGCGAACGCGGTATCGCCGCGCCGGCGGCGGCCCGCCGCTGAACGCGGCCGTGGCATCGGGCCAACCGGCGCGCGCGGGTTGTGCCGAGGCAAGTCGCGCCGTTCCAGCCACCTGGTGGACAATGGCGGCTGCGCGTGCAGCCGGCCGGCACCGACTGCAGCGGCGCCGGCGCAACGAACCGCGGCAATCCGACGGGCAACGATGACGGAAAACGCACTGGCAATCGAGAGCAAACGGGCGCGACCGGTGGAGACGCTCGGCACGCTGGCGGCATCGGTGGCACCTGGCTGCGACGCGTGGTCGGTCCGGACCGTCGACAGCAGCGACGAACACATCGTGGTCCGCCAGGACATCTGCGAACCGGTGGTACGCCGTCACGATCGCGGCGCCATGGTCACGGTCACCGACAGCGGCGGCACGGCCTACGTGGCAACGCCGCGCTGCGACGCAGACGGCCTGCGCGAGGCCTTTCGCGCTGCCCGCGCCGCGGCCCGGGCCGTAGGTCGCGCGATGGTCGCAGCGCCCCTGTCGGCCGCGCCGGTCATGCCTTTCGGGCCCTCGGGCCGCACCGTCCACCGCGGTCCCGACGGCCAGCCGCTGCCCTCGAGCCTTGCCGAGCGAATCGACCATGTCGCCGCGGCTTGCCGGTCGCTGGCGATCGATCCGCGGATCGTCGACCGCCGGGCGTGGGTGACCTTCACCGTCGTCGAGCAGGGCTACGTCGACAGCACCGGGACCGACATCACCCAGGAGTTCCGATTCACGGTGCCGAACCTGACGGCCGTCGCCAGCCACGAAGGCATTACCCAGGTTCGCACGCTCGGCGGCCAGTACAACGGCTTCTGCCGCCAGGGCGGGCTCGAAGTGCTCGCGGCCGCCGGCTTCTTCGACCACGGCGCCCGTGTCGCTGCCGAGGCGCTCGAGCTGGCGATGGCCGACCCGTGCCCCAGCGGGACGATGGATCTGGTGCTGATGCCCGACCAGATGATGCTGCAGATCCACGAGAGCATCGGCCATCCGCTCGAACTCGACCGGATCCTCGGTGACGAGCGCAATTTCGCCGGCACGAGCTTCGTGACGCCCGAAATGTTCGGGCACTACCGCTACGGCAGCGACCTGCTCGACGTGAGCCACGATCCCGGCGACCCGGCGCAGTTCGCGAGCTTCGCCGTCGACGACGAGGGGACGCGCTCGGCCAAGGTGATGCTGATCGAGCGCGGCATCCTGAAGCAGCCGCTGGGCGGCGCGACCTCGCTGGCGCGCCTGCGCGCCCGGCCGGCGGCGCCGCCCGGCGCTGGCGATTGGCGGGCGGTGGCGACGACCCGGGCCTGCAGTTGGAACCGGGCGCCGATCGACCGGATGAGCAACCTCAACATCGAGCCCGGGACCAGCACGCTCGACCAGATGATCGCGGCCACGACGCTGGGCATCCTGATGCGGACCAACTGCTCGTGGAGCATCGACGATTCGCGCAACAAGTTCCAGTTCGGCTGCGAGCACGGCCGGATGATCCGCGGCGGACGCCTGGCCGAGGTCGTGCGCAACCCGAACTACCGCGGGATCTCGGCGACATTCTGGCGATCGCTGGCCAACGTCGGCGACGAGACCACGCGGGAGGTTCTGGGCACGCCGTTCTGCGGCAAGGGCGAACCGATGCAGGTGATCCGCGTGGGCCACGCATCGCCGGCCTGCCGCTTCACCGACGTGGCGGTGTTCGGCGCCCGGTAGGTCGCTGGCCTCTTCGATCACGATGCCCTATCGGAACCCACCATGCCGGTCGTGACCCCCAGCTTCGTGGATGTCGAATGGCGTCGCGTCACGGACCCGGCGTTCCGGGAGCACCGCGTCGACTTCGAGTACAGCCTGCTGGGCTACGACCTGCCCAGCGGCCGCCTCGACATGCTGCTGCGCTACGCCCCGGACAGCGGCCACTGCCGGCGTCACCGCCATGTGGCCGCCACCGTCACGCTGGTCCTCGAGGGCGAACAGATCCTGACCGAGCGGATGCCCGACGGGACCACGACGACCGTCCGGCGCCGCAAGGGCGACTACGCGCTGGCCCCAGCCGATGCCCGTCCGCATGACGAGCACGGCGGCGAGGCGGGCGGGACCGTGCTGCTGTCGATGACGGCCAGAGACGGCATCCTGTTCGAGTATTTCGACGAAGACTGGAGCAACGCCTGGA
>JBEVJQ010000292.1:0-2956 GCA_040510055.1 Burkholderiaceae bacterium
CCCGTACTGGATCGCCGAGCAGGAGGACATCATCGCGCTCAACCTCCAGCAGATGGACCGGGCGCTGGGCGAGCCGCTGTGGATCGAGGCCGAGTACTACCCGTCGCGCGGAGCGACGCTGGTAACCATCCTGGCCGCCGACCATCCCGGGCTGTTCTACCGCATTGCCGGCGGCATCCACCTGGCCGGGGGCAACATCATCGACGCGCGGATCCACACCACGCGCAACGGCCTGGCGGTCGACAACTTCCTCGTCCAGGATCCGCTCGGACGGCCGCTCAGCGAGGCCAGCCAGATCGATCGGCTCAAGCGCACCATCGCCGACGCGCTCGCCAATCGGGTCAAGCTGATGCCCCAGCTCGCCGCCCGGCCGCTCGCCCGCCCCCGCTCGGACGCGTTCGACGTCCGGCCGATGGTGGTTTTCGACAACGCGGCGTCGAACCGCTTTACCGTTATCGAGGTCGGCGCCCGCGACCGTCCGGCGCTGCTCAACCGGCTCGCCCGGACGCTGTTCGAACTGCGCCTGATCGTTCACTCGGCGCACATCGCGACCTACGGCGAGCGCGCCGTCGACACTTTCTACGTCACCGACCTGCTCGGCGAGAAGGTTCGCAGCGAGGCCCGGCTGCGGACCCTCGAGCGCAAGCTGCTCGACGCCGCCAACGAGCAGGGCACGGCCGTGGCGGCGTGAGAGCGCGGGTTCCCTCGGTCCGGGGTTACTCTCCGAAGCGGTAGCGAATGCGCGCGCCGTAGATGCGGGGCTCGGCGAGCAGCGCAGTCTCGAAACCGAAGCCAAGCCCTTGAGTCACGGCGACGCGGTACTTCTCTTTGGTGACATTGGTGGCGAACAGCGACAGGTCGACCGGGTGGCCGCCGACCGAGTCCCAGTTGACGTTGAGGTTCAGCAGGTCGGTCGCCGGCAGCAGGCCCGGGTTGAACCCGACCTGGGCGGCGAACGGGTCGTCGGCATGGGTGGCGAACTGCTTGGACGTATGGGTGTAGGTCGCGCCCAGGGAAATCTCGCCGATATCCTCGTCCAGCGGCAGGGTGTAGGTGCCGGTCACCGTCAGCTTGTGCTTGGGCGAGTAGACGAGCGCCGTGCCCGCGTTGGCCGATGGCGCAATGCGATCGTACGGGGGCGGGGGGATCAGCGCGGCGGGATCGATCGATTTCAGTTTGGCGTTCAGGTACGCATAGGCGAGGTCGAGCCGCAGCCCGTCGAACGGCAGCAGCGACGCGTCGACCTCGACACCGTAAATCCGCGACTTGCCAGCGTTGAGCAGGACGCCGGCGAACAGCCCGGCGTTCGACGTGGCCGAGGCCTGAATCTGCTGGTCGCTGAAATCGTTGTAGAACGCCGCGACGTTCAGGTTGCCGCGCACGGCGCCGCGGAGGCTGGCCTTGGCGCCGACTTCGTAAGTGTCGACCTTCTCCGGGCCGGTGGTGGTGAGCAGTGCGCTGAGCGGCACCAGGTTGATCGTGCCCTGGCGGTAACCGCGCGCGTACTTGGCGTAGAGCAGGAGGTCGTCGTTCGGCTTGTAGTCGATGTTGGCCAGCCAGGTCGGCCTTGACGACTTTTCGACAAAGCGCTCGGTGCACGCCGACCGGTCGTTGAGCGAGGCCAGCGGCACGCCGGTCCGCGAGCAGACGATGCTGTTGGCAGCCGGCCTTGCGATCGCGTTGCGGCCGATCGCGCGGATGCGGTCGCTGGTGTAGCGCAGGCCGCCGGTAAAGCTGATCTGGTCGGTGATCTTGTAGGTCGCCTGGGCGTAGGCGGCGAGGTTGCGGAAGCGGTATTCCTGATCGAGCACGCTAACCGCTCCCAGCGCCGGGATCGGGGCGAGGCAGCCGGTCAGCGAACCGGCATCGGTGCAGGTAATGAACAGCTGGTTGACCTGGGTGTTGGCCTTGAGCGGATTGCTGATCTCGAGGTACCCACCGAACTGCCAGATGAAGCGATCGTCGGCGGTGCGCCCCTGGAACTGGAGCTCTTCGGTGATGGTGTACTGCGCGGTGTTGTCGCCGCTCGGCCCGGGCTCGATCGCCGACACCCGGAACGGCAGCGCGGCCGGAACGAACGGCGGGATCGGGCCCAGCAGCAGGCGGTCGCCGAAGATGCTGAGCGCGGTTGCCTCGCGGTACTCGGCGTAGCTGGCGATGTTCTTGATCGTCAGCCTCTCGCCAGCGTCCCAGGTCGTGGTGTTGATCAGCTGCAACTGCCGCAAGTGAATCTGCGGGTCCGGAACGTCGTTCTCGACATCGTAGAACCCGTCGCCGCGCGCGTTCTGCCGGGCAAGCTGAACGCAGCCGAACGGGGCGAGGAACTGCACGTTGGGGATTGGAACGGCCGGCGGGCAGACCGACGTGATCAGGCGCGGGAGCTGACCGTGGGTGTTCGAATCGTTGTACGTCGCGACCGTGTAGTTCTCGATGTCGTCAGTCACATCGAGGACCAGGCTGGCGCGCAGCGCATAGTAGTCGACGTCGGCGAAGTCCTTCGGCCCGATCCCCGACCGGTTCCGGAGATAGCCCTCGCGGGTCATCTTGTCGAAGCCGAGTCGGAGCCGCGCGCGGTCCGAAAGCGGCGCGTTGACCACCGCCTGGACGCGCACCGATTCGTAGTTGCCGAACGAGCCCTCGACATAGCCCTCGAACTTGTCGGTCGGGCGCTGCGGCACCAGCAGCACCGCGCCGCCGGTCGTGTTGCGGCCGAACAGCGTGCCCTGCGGACCCTTGAGCACCTGGACGTTCTGGAGGTCGAACAGCGTGCCCGGCAGCGTGCCGTTGCCGCCCGCGGTCAGCCCCTGGGCGCGGGGCGCGACGACGTCGGCGAAGTACACCGCGACCGACGGCTGCGTGGCCAGCTCCTGGGTAAAGCCGCGGATCGAGAACGACGACTTCTCGCTGCCGAACTGGCGGTTCACCGACAGCGAGGGGGTGTAGGTCGCAAGCTCGC
>JBEVJQ010000293.1:0-12365 GCA_040510055.1 Burkholderiaceae bacterium
CGGCGCAGGTCGCCGCCCTGACGACGGCTCAGGCCGCTGCCATGACCACGGCCCAGGTCGCCGCGCTCGATACCGCCGACGTTGCCGCCCTGACCACGGCCCAGGTCGCCGCCCTGACGACCGCCCAGGTAGTCGCCCTGACCACGGCACAGGTCCCGGCCCTGACTACGGCCCAGGCCGCTGCCCTGACCACGGCTCAGGTCGCGGCAATGGAGACCGCTGACGTCGTCGCCTTGACATCGGCCCAGGTTGCTGCGCTGACCACGGCGCAGGTTGCCGCCCTGACCACAGCCCAGGTCGCGGCACTCGAAACGACCGACGTGAAGGCTCTGACCACGGCGCAGGTCGAGGCGCTGACCACGGCTCAGGTCGCCGCCCTGACGACTGCCCAGGTCGCCGCGATGGAGACGGCCGACGTCAAGGCACTGACCACGGCACAGGTCGCCGCCCTGACGACGGCTCAGGTCGCGGCGCTCACCACCGCCCAGGTCGCCGCGCTCGATACCGCCGATGTCGCCGCGATGACCACCGCACAGGTCGTCGCGCTGACCACGGCGCAGATCCCCGCACTGACCACGGCTCAGGCCGCTGTCCTGACCACGGCCCAGGTCGCCGCGATGGAGACGGCCGACGTCAAGGCTCTGACCACCGCACAGGTCGCGGCACTGACCACGACGCAGGTTGCGGCCCTGACCACGGCCCAGGTCGCGGCGATGGAGACGGCCGACGTGGCCGCCCTGACCACGGCCCAGGCCGCCGCCCTGACGACCGCCCAGGTGGTCGCGCTGACTACAGCTCAGGTCCCGGCGCTGACCACGGCAGGGGTCGCCGCCCTGACCACGGCTCAGGTCGCGGCGCTGGAGACGGCAGACGTCGTCGCCCTGACCTCGGCCCAGGTCGCTGCGCTGACCACGGCCCAGGTCGCCGCCCTGACCACGGCTCAGGTCGCTGCACTCGAAACGGCCGACGAGAAGGCCCTGACAACGGCGCAGGTCGCGGCGCTGACCACGGCCCAGGTCGCGGGGCTGACCACCACCCAGATCGCCGCGGTGGAAACGGCGGATCTCGCCGCGTTGACCACCGCCCAGGTCGCAGGGCTGACCACGACCCAGGTGGCCGCACTGACCACGGCTCAGGTCGCGGCGATGGAGACCGCCGACGTCGCCGCCCTGACGACCGCCCAGGTGGTCGCCCTGACCACGGCGCAGGTCCCGGCCCTGACCACGGCTCAGGTCGTTGCCCTGACCACGGCCCAGGTCGCCGCGATGGAAACGGCCGACGTGAAGGCCTTGACCACCGCTCAGGTCGCAGCCCTCACCACGGCCCAGGTCGCGGCACTGACCACCGCCCAGGTCGCCGCGCTCGATACCGCCGACGTCGCCGCCTTGACCACGGCCCAGGCCGCCGCCCTGACCACCGCCCAGGTGGTCGCCCTGACCACCGGCCAGGTGGCCGCGATCGAGACAGCCGACCTGGCTGCCTTGACCACGGCCCAGATCGCGGCGATCGAAACCGCCGATGTGGCGGCGCTGACCACGGCCCAGGTCGCAGCCTTGACCACGGCCGAGGTCGCAGCCTTGACCACGGCCCAGGTCGCCGCGATCGAGACGGCCGACGTGAAGGCGTTGACCACGGCACAGGTCGCTGCAATGACGACGGCCCAGGTCGCCGCCTTCACGACCGCCCAGGTCGCGGCGATCGAAACCGCCGACATCGCGGCCCTGACCACGGCTCAGGTCGCGGCGCTGACCACGACCCAGATCGCGGCCCTGACCACGGACCAGGTTTCGAAGGTGGAGACAGCCGATGTCGCCGCGCTGACCACGGCGCAGGCCGCGGCGCTGACCACGGCCCAGGTCGCCGCGCTGACCACGGGCCAGATCGTGGCGCTCACGACGGCGCAGCTGGCCGCGCTCGAGACCACGGATCTCGCGGCCATGACGACGGCCCAGATCGCGGCCATCGAGGTCGGCGACATCACGGCGCTGACCACGGCCCAGATCGTGGCACTCACCACGACCCAGGCCGCGTCGCTGACGACCGCACAGATCGCTGCCCTCACGACCACGCAGGTGGTCGCGATGGAAACAGCCGATCTCTGCGCTCTGACCGATACCCAGGCCACCGCGTTGACCTCGGCACAGATCAGCGCCCTTGGCTCGGCCGGCAAGCAGGCGGCACTGTTCGCGCAAACGCCGATCGTCCTCGATCTGGACGGAGATGGCGTCGAGACGTTGTCGCGCTCGCATGACGTGCGCTTCGATGTCGCTGCGACAGGTCAGGCAAGCCGCACCGGCTGGGTCGCGCCCGACGACGGCCTGCTGGTCCGGGATCGCAACGGCGACGGCCGGATCAACGACGGTTCGGAGCTCTACGGCAGCGGGACGACCGATGGCAAAGGCGGCCGCGCCGTCGACGGGTTCGAGGCGCTCCGCGTCGAGGACAGCAACCACGACGGTACGGTCGACGCCGCCGACGCGAGCTTCGGATCGCTGATGATCTGGCGTGACGGCAACAGCGACGGTGTCACCGACGCGGGAGAACTGCAGACGCTCGACCAGGCTGGCGTCACCGCGCTGCACCTGACGTTGACGGCGGGTGGCGAGGTCGAGCAGGGGAACCTGCACGGACTGATGGGCAGCTACACCGACGCCCACGGCGAGCAGCAGGCGATGACCGACGTCTTCTTCCGCAGCGACGCGCCCGATGTCGCGATCGCCGATGCCGCGCGGATCGACCTGCGGGCCGAGGGTGCCCACCAGCTCCAGGTGACGCTGGCCGACGTGCTCTCGTTCGGCGAGACCGCCATTGCCGGCTCCGCGGTGAGCATGACGATCACCGGGGCTGCCGGTGACCAGGTCATCGTCGACAACGGCAATGGCGGCTGGAATGCGGCTGGCGAGACCCACGTCGACGGCGTTGCCTACAGCGTCTACCAGTATGGCAACGCGCAGTTGCTGATCGATGAGAACCTGACGGTGCTGCTGTGACGACGGTGGTCGATCTGGTTTCGGCCGGGTCGGCCACGACCCGGCCGGCCGGACCGGCCGCCGACGCTTCCTGCCCGGGCGATCGCCCCGCGCTGTCCTCGGCGCCGGGACATTCGTGCCGGTACCCTCGGCGCCAGCGTCCAGCCCGGTGCCGCGATGATGGAGCTGGTGTCGCTCGACGGCGATCTGTTGTTCGAAGCGCGATTGAAGCCGTCCGACGTCGGGTTCGTCCGCAGCGGACTGCCGGCTTCGGTGAAGATCACCGCCTATGACTACACGATTTTCGGCGACCTGAAGGGCGTCGTCCGCAGCGTCGGCCCCGACACCATGCGTGACGAGCCCCGAAACGACGCCGCAAGGGGACGCGGGCTGGTACCGCGTGATCGTCGCGACCGACCGCCCCGCCCTGCATGCAGGCAACCGCGACTGGCCGATCATCCCGGGGATGACCGGCAACGTCGAGATCCGCACCGGCGAGAAGACCATCCTCGACTATCTGATGAAGCCGATGTTCAAGGCGAAGGAAGCGCTGCGTGAGCGTTGAGGCGTTGCCGACGGCGCCTGCCGCAGACCTCGCCGCGCTGCTGGCCCGCGCCGAGGCGCTGCAGTCTGCCGGCGACACGGCCGCAGTGGTCTCGGTCTACCACGGCTGGCTGGCGCATCACGGGACCCACCCTCTCGCCCACGTCGCCTGGTTCAATCTCGGCGTCGCTCATGCCACGCTGAAGGATCCGGTCGCGGCCGCGGAGGCCTATCGCAAGGCGATCGCGCTGCAGCCCGCGTTCGCGGAAGCGCACCTGAACCTCGGCAGTCAACTCGAACAGCAGGGCCGTGCCGCCGATGCCATCGCCGCCTGGCGCAGGGCCCTCGACGCCGGAATCATCGATGGCCAAACGCGCCCTGGGTTGCTGTGCCACCTGCTGAACAACCTCGGCCGAACGCTCGAGAATGCACGCGAGTACGAGGCCGCAGAGGCGATGCTCGAACGCAGCCTGCTGTGCCTGCCGGACCAGCCGGACGTCCTGCAGCACTGGGTTCACCTGCGCCAGCGTCAGTGCCGCTGGCCGGTCTACGAGGCGTTCGGCGAGGTCACGCTCGCGATGATGGTCCGGGCGACGTCGCCGCTGGCGATGCTGGCCTCGAGCGATGACCCGGGCCTGCAGCTCTACCGCGCCAATGTCTTCCTGCAGAACAAGGTCCTACCGACGCTGCCGGCAGGGCTCGCGGCAACAACCGGTGTGAAGCCCGCTGCGGCGACGGCCGATGTGAAGCCCGCTACGGCGACGGCCGGTGTGAAGACAACCGCCGCTATGGGACCCGCGCCGGCATCCGCCGCGAGCACCACTGCCATCACCGGCACCGCCCGCGGCCAGGAACACCGCAGACTGAAGATCGGCTACCTGTCGTCCGACTTCTGCCAGCACGCGGTCGCGCTGCTGATGGTCGACCTGATCGAGCGCCACGACCGAACGCGGGTCGAGATCACCGCGTTCAGCTGGACCCGCGACGACGGCTCGGCCGTCCGCGACCGGATCCGCAAGGCGGTCACGAGCTACGTGCCGATCGGCCACCTCTCCGACGACGAGGCCGCGCGGGCGATTCGCGATCGGGGTATCGACGTGCTGATCGACCTCCAGGGCCTGACCTCCGGCGCGCGGCCCGGGATCCTGGCCCGCCGGCCGGCACCGGTGCAGGCCACCTGGCTGGGCTTTCCGGGAACGACCGGGATGCCATTCATCGATTACGTGATCGCCGATCGATTCGTCCTGCCCGAGTCCCTGACACCGTACTTCATCGAGAGGCCGCTCTACCTCCCGCACTGCTTCCAGCCGAGCGACACCAGGCGCAAGGTCGGCCCGGCACCGTCCCGCGCCGCCTGCGGCCTGCCGGCGAACGGGGTCATCTACTGCTCCTTCAACAACAACTACAAGTTCGACCGGCCCGTGTTCGCGTCCTGGATGCGGATCCTCGATTCGGTCCCGCGCTCGGTGCTCTGGCTGCTGGGCGACAGCCGCTGGGCCGAAGCGAATCTGCGGCGCGAGGCCGAGGCCCAAGGCATCGACCCGGCCCGGCTGGTGTTCGCGCCGCGGATCGCACCCGATCAATACCTCGCCCGCTACGGTGCCGCCGACCTCTTCCTCGACACCCGTCCATTCAGCGCGGGTACCACGGCCAGCGATGCGCTCTGGGCCGGGCTGCCGCTGCTCACCTGCCCCGGCCGCACGTTCGCGTCACGGATGGCGGGGAGCCTGCTCCAGACGCTGGGGCTGCCGGAATTGATCGCCGCCGATCCCGCTGACTACGTCGCTCAGGCTATCGCACTCGGTCGCGAGCCGGCGCGTCTCGCTGCGGTCAAGGCCCGGCTTGCGCGAGCCCGTGACGCCGCGCCGCTGTTCGACATCGCCCGGCTCGCGCGCGATCTCGAGGACGCGCTCGCGGCAATGGTTTCGGCGGCGTGAACTGCTCGGCCTTCGGCGACTGTTGACGCGAAGGGCGGTTGTCGAGCCCTGATGACCGAAGCTCCGGCGCGCGGTCGAGCCAACCGCGGCAGCCCTTGCCGCGGACGCCACGATGGCGCACAGTGGCTCGCAGGGTTGCAAAGCTCGTCGCAGGTGGGGCCATAGGGGAAACGGTGCAGTTCGCTGACGCCGCCCCTGCCGCGTCCGCTCCGGCAGCTCCTCGCTATAGTCTGGCTCGGGCAGCCCCTTTCGCCTTCGACCGGAGTCCGCCGATGCGCCGCAGCATAGTGCTCAGCTTGACGATCGCCGCCAGCCTCGCCGCGGCGGGCGCCTTGCCCGGCGGCTCTGCCACGGCGGCCGAATGGCCGGAACGCGCCGTACGCATCGTCGTGCCCTTCCCCCCTGGCGGCAGCAATGACGTCATTGCACGACGGCTCGCGCAGTGGCTGGGTCATGACCTGAAGCAATCGTTCGTCGTCGAAAATCGTCCGGGCGCCGGCGGCGCAGTCGGGTCGAGCGTCGTGGCGAGCGCACCAGCGGACGGCTACACCCTGTTGTTCATCTCGGGATCGCTGGCTACCACCGCAGCCGTCCAGAGCGTGCCCTACGACCCGGTGACCGCGTTCAGCCCCATCGGCCGGGTCGCAAGCTCGCCTTTCGTGGTGATCACGCGCCAGGACTTCCCGGCGAAGACGATGCCGGCGTTCATCGAGTACGCGCGGGCGAACCCTGGCCGGATCAACTACGGCAGCGCCGGCCTGGGCGACAGCACCCAGCTCGCGACCGAGCTGCTGGCCAATGTCGCGCAGGTGAAGATGACCGGCATCAACTACAAGGGCATCGCGCCGGCGCAACTGGACCTCGCGGCAGGCCGGATCGACGTCGTGATCACCACGATGGCATCGACCAAGGGCACGGTGGCCGATGCGCTGCCCAAGCTCGCCTTCACGTCCGCCGAGCGCGATCCGGACTTTCCCGACATCCCCACCGTGCGCGAGTCGACCGGCCTCGACTACGTCGTCGACGTCTGGTGGGGCCTGTTCGCGCCACAGGGAATAGCGCCGGCCATCCAGGACCGGCTCAATCGGCGACTGGCCGCGGCCCTGGCCGAACCGGAACTACGCGATTTCCTGAAGACCGTAGGAGCGATGCCGGCGCCGTCCACGCCGGCCGAACTGCAGGCATTGGTCAGGCAGGACGTCAAGCGATGGACAGAGACGGCACGGACCGCGGGGCTGCGCCAATGACGGATCCGGCCGACGAGGTCGAATCGATGGCGGTCGAGCCGTCGGAGGCGACACCGTGAGTTCGACCGGAACCGAGCGCCTGTTCGACATCGTGTCGCGCACCGATGCCGATCGGATCGAGGCCGAAGTCCTGCGGCTGAACGATGCCGTACGCGACGCCGCTCGCGGCCGGATCCGGTTCGACCAGGAGCCGGCGAGTTTCCTGCCCACGCTGATCGAATTGGCCGATGAGCCGGTGACGACGCTGGGCGCCGAGGCGGCAACGGCAGCCCGAGGCGCGGCGCTGGACGCTCGCCGCGCGCCACCGGCACTTGAAGCGAGGCCGGCGCCCGGAGCGAGGCCGGCGCCCGAAGCGGGGCCGGCGCCCGAAGCGGGGCCGGCGCCTGAAGCGACACAGACGCCCGACGCGGCCGATCCCGACGCTCTGCTCGACGCCGACCTGTCGACTGTCGGCGGTGCGATGCGCTCCGGGCGGCTGACGTCGCTGGCACTCGTAGGCGCCGCGATCCGGCGGATCGAAGCTCGGAACCCGGTGCTGAACGCCTTCGTCCGCCTTCGCAGCGAAGCGGCAATGGATCGCGCCCGGGAACTCGACGCCGAGGCTGCTGCGGGTCGGTTCCGCGGCCCATTGCACGGCGTCCCGCTCGCTCACAAGGACTGCCTCGAACGGCCGGGCGAGCCGATGCGCGTCGGCTCCCGCGTCGACGGGCCTCGGTCCGGCCCCCTCGCCGCGACGATGCTCGCGCGGCTGGACGCTGCCGGCGCGATCGACCTCGGCGCGCTGAACCTGAGCGAGATGGTTGCGGGACCTACGGGACAGAACCCCTGGTTCGGTGACTGCCGCAACGCCTGGGATCCGGAACGGATCTCGGGCGGATCGTCGAGCGGTAGCGCCACTGCCGTCGCGGCGCGCCTGGTCTATGCGTCGATCGGCAGCGACACCGGCGGATCGATCCGGCTGCCGGCATCGATGAACGGAGTCATCGGCCTCAAGCCCACCTACGGCCGCGTTTCCCGGGCGGGTTGCTTCCCGCGCGCACCCTCGCTCGACTGCGCCGGACCGATCGCGCGAACGGCGGCCGATGCGGCGCTGCTGCTCCAGGCCATTGCCGGGCACGACCCGCGAGACGCGACGTCGATCGACCTGCCCGTTCCGGACTATGTGGCGTTGCTCGCGACGGCCGACGCCGGCAGCCGGCTGGCCGTGCTCGATCATGAGATTGCGGTGCACGACGAGATCAGGCGAGCGTTCGACGACTTCTGTGCCTTGGCCGCGCGCCGCTACCGCCGCCAGGCACCGAGGCAATCCGCCGAATTCTCCGCCTGCTACGCGATGGCTGACGTCATCTCCAAGGTCGAGGCCGCGACGCTGCATTCGGATTGGATGCGCGCTGCGCCGGGCGACTACTCGCAGGCCGTCTACTCTCGTACCGAGCCTGGTTTCGGTATTCCCGCCGTCCGCTATCTCGAGGCCTTGTCGGCGCGGGCAGCCCTGCTGCGCGACTTCGTTGCGCGAGCGATGGCCGACGTCGACGTGTTGATCCTGCCCACGACGCCGATCCCGGTCCTGACGCGGGCCGAGGCCGACATGGAAGGGCGCGATCGCGTCTTCGGTGTCGTGACAGCACTGACCTCGCTGACGCGGCCGTTCAGCTATCTGGGACTGCCGGTGCTGACGATGCCGATCGGGTTCGACGGCGCCGGCATGCCGATCGGTGCCCAGCTGGTCGGGCGGCCGTTCGGCGAGCCGCGGCTGCTGGCCATTGCCGACCGGCTCGGCGCCGATCTGGCACTCGGAGACTGATTTGTCCACGGAACGGAATGAAGAGACGCCCTGGGACCGGTTCCTCTCCGATGCCGATCGCGCGGTCCTGTCGAAGGGTCGGTTCGGCCGCCGGATGGGCTTCGGCGAGAAGCCGGCCGTCATCGTCATCGACGCCCAGCGCTACATGGTCGGGGTCGAAGGAGACGATGGGCGCTGGCCGTCGAGCTGCGGCCCCGTCGGGCGAGCCGCCGTGGCCGCGATCGCCGCCATCGTCGATGCCGCCCATGCGGCGGGCGCGCCGTGCTTCTTCACCCGCTTCGAGCTCGCTCGCGACGGCAGCGACATCGGCGTCTATGGTCGCAAGCGCGACCTGCTCGACAGCGAGCACTGGTGCCTCGAGGGGTCGATCGGCGCCGAACTCGTCCCCGAGCTGACGCCGGCCGTTGGTGACATCGTCCTGGTGAAGAAGAAGCCGAGCGGATTCCATGGAACACCGCTGCTCGGCTACCTCGTCGCGCGCGGCATCGACACGGTGATCGTGACCGGTGGCGCCACCAGCAACTGCATCCGGGCCACGGTGTTCGACGCCGCTTCGTACAATTTCCGGACCGTGGTCCCGCAGGAAGCCGTGTTCGACCGGATCCCGGTCTCGCACGCGATCTCGCTGTTCGACATGGACCGGCAGTTCGCCGATGTCATGGCGACGGCCGACGTCATCCGCGCCCTCGGGGCGGCCCGGGCCCAGCCCAGGCCGGCACCGGGCGCGAGAGGTGAACCGGGATGAGACAGGTCAACGGTGTGGAGATCCGCGACACGCTCGCCGAGCTGGTCGCGCCGCCGGTCGCGGTCGTCGTGATCGACGTGCAGAACGACTTCTGTGATCCGGACGGCCACTTCGGGCGTCACGGCAAGAACCTCGACGGCGCCCGCCGCGCGCTGCCGTCGCTGGTCGCCTTCGTCGCTGCCGCCCAGCGCCGCGGCATCCCCTGCGCATTCGTGCGGCAACGGACGGAACCGGACGGGCGCAGCGACTCGCCGGCGTGGCTGCGGCTGAAGACGCGCGACGGCAAGACGCCGGACTACACCTTGCCCGGCAGCTGGGGCGCGGCGCTCGTCGACGGGCTCGAGCCCGGCGCGGCGGACATGGTCGTCGACAAGTACCGGCCCGACGCCTTTCTCGGTACGCCGCTCGACGCGCTGCTCCGCGCCCGTCGTCTCGAGTCGCTCGTCTTCGTCGGCACGACGACCGAGGGCTGCCTCGAATCGAGCGTACGAAGCGCGTCCTACCGCGACTTCTATGTGACGGTCGTCGGGGACCTCGTCTTCAGTCCGAACCCGGCGCTGCACGAAGGCTCGCTGAATCTCATGCGCGCGCGTTACCCGGTTGCAGACCATCGCCAGATCCTCGACTGCTGGAACGCGAGATGAACGGATCCGAACCCCAACTGCATCGGAGGCCCCGGCGCTTCGTACCGAGACCGGCGCATGCGCGTCTGCTGCGCGAACGACTGCGCAGGAAGGAGTTCTTCATCGCACCCGGCGCCTACGACTGCATCACCGCACGGCTGGTGCAGGCCAGCGGTTTTCCGGCCGCGTATGTGACCGGCTCGGGCGTCTCGCTGTCGATGCTGGGCGCACCGGACATCGGCCTGCCGTCCTATGGCGAGATTCGCGACCGCGTCGCGGCGATGGCCGAAGCGACCGCCATCGCGCTGATCGTCGACGTCGACACCGGCTACGGTGGCCCGTTGAACGTGATGCGCACGGTCCGCGACCTCGAGCGCGCCGGGGTCGCCGCGCTGCAGATCGAGGATCAGGCCTGGCCGAAGAAATGCGGCCACGAACCGGGACGTCGCCTGGTCGAGGTGACCGAGATGACCGGTCGGTTGCGGGCTGCGATCGATGCGCGCGAGGACCCGGACACGGTCATCATCGCGCGTACCGACGCAGTCGCGATCGAAGGACTGGATGCAGCGATCGCGCGCGCCCGGGCGTACCAGGGCGCCGGTGCCGACGTCATCTTCGTCGAGGCACCGACCTCGCGCGACGCGATGGCGCGCATCGCCACCGAGATCTCGGCCCCTCTGCTCGCCAACATGGTCGAGGGCGGACGGACGCCGCTGCTGCCGGCCGACGAACTCGCCCGCCTGGGCTTTGCGTTCGCGATCTACCCTAACGCGCTGACCCGGATGGTGGCGCGGATGGGGATGGAGATGCTGGCGAGCCTGGCGCAGACCGGCGGCACGACCGCGTGGCGCGACCGGATGCTCGATCACGACGGGCTCTGGTCGCTGTTCGAGAGCCAGGCCTGGTACGACCTCGAGCGCCGGTACACGAAGGGCTGATGGTCGCGCCACGCTTCGACTTCGCGCCGATCGGCGAGCGGCCGCCGATTCGCTGGCCCGGAGACCGGCGGCTCGCGGTCTGGCTCGTTCCCAACGTCGAGCACTACGAGTTGCTGCCATCGGTGCAGGGCGTCCGGCAAGCGTGGCCGCGGGGCGGGCCGCCCGATGGCCTCGACTATCCGCGCAAGGACTACGGCAACCGCGTCGGCCTCGACCGCTTCCTCGATCTCTGCGATCGGCTCGGCATCGTCTGTACGGTCTCGCTGTCGCTCGCGGTGCCAGTCATGTACCCGGCGAACTTCGGGCGGATGCGCGAACGGGGCTGGGAATTCATCTGCCACGGCCTCTACAACACCCACTACCTGTGGAACTACCCTCTCGAAGACGAGCGCGCCTTCATCGCCGACTGCCAGGCGCGGATGCTCGCTGCGACCGGCGCACCGATCCGTGGCTGGTTCTCGCCCGCCTGCTCGCATACGATCAACACGCCGGACCTCGTGGCCGAAGCGGGCATCGACTACTACTGCGATCTCTATCACGACGACCAGCCGTTCCCGGTCCGCACGCGCAGCGGCTCACTGATCACGATCCCATACTCGATGGACGTCAACGATGCCGTGCTGCAGGCCGCCGGTGCCGATGGCGAGGCATTCGGGCATGTGATCCGCGACCAGTTCGACCAGTTGTTGTCGGACAGCGCCCGGGCGACCCGCGTGATGTGCATCGCCTGCCACCCCTACATCTCGTGCCGGCCGGAGCGGATCCGCGCGTTCGAGCGGGCGCTGGCCCATGTCTACGCGCACGACGACGTCTGGTTCGCGACCGGCGCGGAAATCGCCGACTGGTATCGGCGCCATCACCTGGCCGAGGTGCTCGCATGGCTCGAGACGCGGCGCTGACACCGCGACCGCCGGCGGCCGGGCGGCTCGACCACGACTTCTACGCGCATCGGACCAGCGGCGAGGAAGCGGCGGTGTCCTGGCCGCGCGATCGTGTCGCGGCTGCGTTCGTGCTGATCCACGTCGAAGCCTTCGAGATCGATCCACCGGCCGACGCCGTGCGAGAACCGCAACTGCGTGGCGCCTTCGGCTCGTTCCATCCGGACCTGCGCAGCCATTCCCTCTTCGAGTACGGCTGCCGCGTCGGCGTGTTCCGGCTGCTCGACCTGTTGCAGCCGCGCGGCTGGCAGGTGGCCGCTGCCGTCAACGGGCTCGTCGCCGCCGAGAAACCCGGCCTGCTCCGCGCGCTGGCCGAGCGCGGCGTCGAAATTCTCGCGAGCGGGTGGTCCGCATCGCGGATGGTCTGCGGGTCGATGCCCGCCGACACCGAGTCGCGCGACCTCGGACGGACCCTCGCCGCCATCACCGAGGCGACCGGCACGCGGCCAACGGGCTACGCGAGCCAGGACTACGGCTGGTCGATGCAGACGCCGGGCCTGCTCGAGGCGGCTGGGATCGATCATGCGGTCGACTGGCCCAACGACGAGCGGCCGTACGCGTTCGGTCCGCGCCGCCGAATCGTGATGCTGCCGGCAGCGGCCGAACTCGACGACGTCCAGT
>JBEVJQ010000294.1:0-6232 GCA_040510055.1 Burkholderiaceae bacterium
GTCGGCAAGGCCCTGCCTTGCGCCGAGCTGATCGTGATGGACGACGACGGGCGCGAACTCCCCGCCGGCGAAACCGGCGAACTGTGGATCCGCGGCGCGATGGTCGTTCCCGGCTACTGGGCCGACGCCGACGCCACGAAGAGCGGATTCGTCGCCGGATACTGGCGGTCGGGCGACATCGGATCGGTCGACGCCGACGGTTTCGTGAGGATCTTCGACCGCAAGAAGGACATGCTCAATCGCGGTGGATTCAAGATCTACAGCGTCGAGGTCGAGCACGTCCTGCTCGAACATCCGGACGTGGTCGAAGCGGCCGTCGTCGGCAGGCCCTGCCCCGTGCTGGGGGAACGCGTCCATGCGTTCGTCTGCGTCACCGCCGGCTCGACGACCGACGCCGATGGCCTGCGCGCGTTCTGCGCCGAGCGCCTGGCCGACTACAAGGTCCCCGAGAGCTTCACGTCGAGCACGACGCCGCTGGCCCGCAACGCCAACGGCAAGTTGCTGAAGCGCGCGATGCGCGAGCAGCTGCTCGCGTCGTCGGACTGATTGGCTAGGTCGGTGCGACGTGGTCACCGAGCCGCAGCAACCGCATCATGTTCGTCCCGCCGCTCTTGCCGACCGGTTCGCCGCTCGTCATCACCACCAGATCGCCACGCTGCAACAGCCCCGACTCGATCATCACGCGCTCGGCATCGGAGCTCATCGTGCTCCAGTCGTCGCGGTGGTAGTCGATCGCCAGCGGGTGGACCTCGCGATAGAGCGCCATCCGGCGACGGCTCGAACGCTCGGGCGTCAACGCATAGACCGGCACCCCCGAGTCGAGCCGCGAGATCCAGAGCGCCGTCGATCCCGACTGGGTCAGCGAGACGATCGCCTTGATCTGCAGATGGTGGGCGGTGAAGATCGCCGCCATCGCGATCGACTGGTCGATGCGGGTGAAGTGGCGGTTGAGGAAAGCCGAATCGAGCGAAGCGCCGTCCTTGCCCTGGTCGGCCTCCTCGCAGATCCGCGCCATCGCGGTCACGGTCTCCACAGGGTAACGGCCGGCGGCGGTCTCGGCCGAGAGCATGACGGCGTCGGTCCCGTCGAGGACGGCGTTGGCGACGTCCGAGACCTCGGCCCGCGTCGGTACCGGCGACTCGATCATCGACTCCATCATCTGCGTGGCGGTGATCGTGACCTTGTTGAGGTCGCGGGCCATCCGGATCATCCGCTTCTGCAGCGCCGGCACGGCGGCGTCGCCGACCTCGACGGCGAGGTCGCCGCGGGCGACCATGATGCCGTCGGAGGCCTTGCAGATCTCCTCGAGATTGCCGATCGCCTCGTAGCGCTCGATCTTGGCGATCATCATCGCCCGACCACCGGCGGCGCGCGCCAGTTCGCGCGCCATGTACATGTCGGCCGCGTTCTTCGGGAACGAGACCGCGATGAAGTCGGCCTTCGAGGCGACGGCGGTCTTGATGTCCTCCATGTCCTTGGCCGTCAGCGCCGGCGCGGACAGGCCGCCGCCCTGGCGGTTGATGCCCTTGCGGTTGGACAGCACGCCGCCGACGACGACGGTGCACTCGATCGCCGACTCGGTGACCCGGTCGACCCGCATCGTCATGCGCCCGTCGTTCAACAGCAGCGTGTCGCCGCGCTGCACGTCGTGGACCAGTTCCTTGTAGTCGAGCCCGACATGGTTCTGGTCGCCGGACTCGCAGTCGTTGTCGAACGTGAAGCGATCGCCGGGATTGAGGGTGATCTTGCCGTCGGCGAAGGTACCGATGCGGATCTTCGGGCCCTGGAGGTCGGCGAGCACGCCGACGTCGAAGCGCATCTGGCCGGCCAGTTCACGGACGGCCTCGATGGTGCGCACATGCTCCTCGGACTTGCCGTGCGAGAAATTGACACGCACGACGTTGACACCCGCCTGGAGCAGGCGGCGCAGGGTCTCTGGATCCGACGAGGACGGTCCGAGCGTTGCGACGATCTTGGTCGCGCGGGGGGTCGTATTCATGGGTCCTCAGGCTATCGACGCGCGATAGATCGATTCGATGGCCTGGTCGAGCGCCCGGTGGAACTGCTCATCCGACTGCTGGGCCGTCAGACCCTCGGTCAGCGCGCGGCTGAAACTCGCGATGACGCCGGGGTTGCGAGCTAGCGCGGCGTTGGCCTCGTCTCGCGAATAGCCGCCTGACAGCGCGACCACCCGCAAGACGCGCGGATGGTCGACCAGCTCGCGGTAAAAACCGTCGACCGAAGGCAGCGTCAGCTTCAGCATCACCTTCTTGTCGGCAGGCAGCTTGCCCAACCGCTCGACGATTCCCTGCTTGAGCAGCTTCTCGGCTTCGGCCTTGTCGGGCGCGCTGATCGACACCTCGGGCTCGATGATCGGAACCAGCCCGGCGGCGAGGATCTGCTTGCCGACCTCGAACTGCTGGTCGAGCACCTTGGCGATGCCGCCGGCGTTGGCCTCGTGGACCACGGAACGCATCTTGGTGCCGAATACGTGCTTGCGGTTGGCGCGCTCGAGCAGCGCATCGAGATCCGGCATCGGCTTCATGACCTCGACTCCGTCGGCGCGAGACGCCAGGCCCTTGTCGACCTTGAGAAACGGCACGACCTGCTTGCGCTGCCAGAGGTAGTCGGCGAAGTCCATCCCCTCGACCTGGCGGTCCATCGTCATCTCGAACAGGATCGCGCCCAGCACGCGCTTGCCGTCGAAGGACGGGCTGGTGACGATCCGCGAGCGCATCTGGTGGACGAGGTCGAACATCTGCGCCTCGCCGCTGTATTCGCTCTCGGCGATCCCGTAGAGCTTCAGCGCCTTCGGCGTGCTCCCGCCGCTCTGGTCGAGCGCCGCGATGAAACCGTCGCCGCGCGCGACTTTATCGAGTTGGGTCTGGTCGGTCATGGTGCAGTTCCTGTCGATGAGGAGAGACGGTCGATGTCGTCGGCGCCCATTATGAGGCCGGCGGCCCCTCGGCTGCGGGCGGCGGCACCGCGATTGAAAGCCTCGATCATGATCCGGAAATCGACGCCCGGGCAGTTCCCGGCCTCGTCAGGCCCGGTCCTCGAGCGCGGCCACCGCCGGCAACGTCCGACCCTCGAGAAACTCGAGGAAGGCGCCTCCGCCGGTCGAGATATAGTCGACCTGGTCGGCGATCCCGAACTTGGCGATCGCGGCCACCGTATCGCCGCCGCCGGCGATGGAGTATCCGCTCGATGCGGCGATCGCGCGGGCGATCACTTCCGTTCCCGCGGCGAAGGCGTCGAACTCGAATACGCCGACCGGGCCGTTCCAGACGATGGTCCCGGCCTTGGAGAGGATCGCGGCCAGTTGCCCGGCCGTCTTCGGCCCGATGTCGAGGATCAGGTCGTCGGCGGCAACGTCGGCCGCCGCCTTGACCGTGGCCTCGGCTGCGGCGTCGAACTGCTTGGCACAGACGACGTCGACGGGGATCGGCACTGCCGCGCCGCGTTCGCGCATCCGGCCGATGATCCGCCGTGCGTCGTCGACGAGGCCGGGCTCGGCCAGCGACTTGCCGATCGGGAGCCCCTCGGCGGCCATGAACGTATTGGCAATCCCGCCCCCGACGATCAGCTGGTCGACCTTGGCCGCCAGGGATTCGAGGATGGTGAGCTTGGTCGAGACCTTCGACCCGGCGACGATCGCCACCAGCGGCTTGGCCGGGCTCCCGAGCGCGCGAGACAGCGCGTCGAGTTCGGCGGCCAGCAGCGGCCCGGCGCAGGCGACCGCGGCGAACCGGGCGATGCCGTGCGTCGTGGCCTCGGCGCGGTGCGCCGTTCCGAAGGCATCGTTGACGTAGACGTCGCAGAGCGCCGCCATCTTCCGCGCCAGGCCTTCGTCGTCCTTCTTCTCGCCCTTGTTGACGCGACAGTTCTCGAGCAGTACGACTTCGCCGGGCTCAACCTTGAAGCCGCCGTCGATCCAGTCGGCCACGAGGCGCACCGGTACGCCGAGCAGTTCCGACAGGCGCTTGCCGACCGGCGCCAGCGAATCCTCGGGCTTGAACTCGCCCTCCTTCGGTCGGCCCAGGTGCGACGTGACCATCACGGCCGCACCCTTGTCGAGTGCCATCCGGATGCCGGCGACCGAGGCCCGGATCCGGGAGTCGTCGGCGATGCTGCCATCGTCGTTCTGCGGGACGTTCAGGTCGGCGCGGATGAAGACACGCTTGCCGGCGACGTCCAGATCGGCGAGTTTGAGGAATCGCATGATGCGCAGCTTACTTCGCGACCACTCGCGCCATCTCGAGGCACGTGTTCGAGTAGCCCCACTCGTTGTCGTACCAGCTGACGAGCTTGACGAAGGTCTTGTCGAGCGCGATGCCGGCCCCGGCGTCGAATATCGACGTCCGCGGATCGCCCCGGAAGTCCGTCGCCACCACCTTGTCCTCGGTGTAGCCGAGGATGCCCTTCAGCTTGCCTTCGCTCTGGGCCTTCATTTCGGCCTTGATCTCGTCGTACGTCGCCTCCTTGACCAGCTCCGCGGTCAGGTCGACGACCGAGACGTCCGACGTCGGCACCCGGAACGACATCCCGGTCAGCTTCTTGTTCAGCGACGGGATCACGACCCCGACCGCCTTGGCCGCCCCGGTCGACGACGGGATGATGTTCTCGAGAATGCCGCGTCCGCCGCGCCAGTCCTTGTTGCTCGGGCCATCGACCGTCTTCTGGGTGGCGGTCGCGGCATGGACCGTCGTCATCAGTCCGCGCTTGATTCCCCACTTGTCGTGCAGCACCTTGGCGAGGGGCGCGAGGCAGTTCGTCGTACACGAGGCGTTCGAGATGATCGCCTGGCCGGCGTAAGTGTCGTGGTTCACGCCGAACACGAACATCGGCGTGTCGTCCTTCGACGGCGCCGACAGGATGACCTTCTTCGCGCCGGCGTCCAGGTGCTTCTGGGCGGTGGTCTTGTCGAGGAACAGGCCCGTCGACTCGATGACGACGTCGGCCTTGACGTCGCCCCACTTCAGGTTCGCCGGGTCGCGTTCCTGCGTCAGGCGGACCTTCTTGCCGTTGATGAACAGCGCACCGCCCTCGACGCCGACCTCGCCCTTGAAGCGCCCGTGGACCGAGTCATAGCTCAGCATGTAGGCCAGGTAGTCCGGCTCCAGCAGGTCGTTGATGGCGACGATCTCGATGTCGCCGAAGTTCTGTACGGCGGACCGCAGCACGTTGCGGCCGATGCGCCCGAAGCCGTTGATCCCGACTCGAAGTGTCATGGTGTGTTCTCTCGCGGTTGAAAATCAGCTGGAATCCGGCAAATCGGGGGCCTGGCCGCCCGCAGCCGTCAGGGTTCGCGATGGCCCAGGACATCGCGCACCGTCTGCGCGACATTCGCCGGGGTCAGGCCGAGCGCCTCGAATACCTCCGGCCCGGGCGCGGACTCGCCGAAGCGATCGATGCCGACGACCGCATCGCAGCGGTACTTCCACCAGAAGTCGGTGCAACCGGCCTCGACGGCGACACGCCGCAGATTGTCCGGGAGCACCTGGCGCTTGTAGGCGACGTCCTGGCGGTCGAATACCGACGTCGACGGCATCGAGACAATTCGTACGGCGATTGCGTCGGCGGCCAGCAGGTCGGCCGCCTTCAGGGCCAGCCCGACCTCCGATCCCGTGGCCATGATCACCGCGCGGGCTCCCGGTGGATCGCGGACGACCCAGGCACCGCGGCGAATCCGGGCGACGTCGTCGGCGCCCTCGCTTGGCGGATGCAGCGCCGGCAGCCCCTGGCGCGACAGGAGCAGGCTGCTCGGTCCGTCCTCGGTCTCGATCGCGACGATCCAGGCGACCGCCGTCTCGAGCGCATCGGCCGGACGCCAGACCGTCAGGCCCGGAATCAGTCGCAGGCTGGCGGCGTGCTCGATCGGCTGGTGCGTGGGCCCGTCTTCACCCAGGCCGACGGAATCGTGTGTCAGCACGTGGATCACGCGCTGGCGCATGATCGACGCCATCCGGATCGCATTCCGGCCGTAGTCGGAGAACGTGAGGAAAGTGCCGCCATAGGGGATGAAACCGCCGTGAACAGCCAGGCCGTTGAGCGCCGCCATCATCGCGAATTCACGGTCCCCGTAGTTGTTGTGGCGCCCGCCGTTCAGTGCTGCCGCCGGGTCGCCGCTGCCGGCCCCATCGCAGGCCTGACCGCTGCCGCTCTGGCCGTCCCCGCCCTCGCCGCTGCCGCCCTTCTCGTCCCCGGCGTCGGCCACGCGCAGCGGCACGAC
>JBEVJQ010000295.1:0-8638 GCA_040510055.1 Burkholderiaceae bacterium
TGCTCCAGCCCCCGTTCGATGCGGCGGATCGACCGGAACACCGTCGAGGCATCAACCCCAAGCCTTTCCCCGGCACCGGCCAGGTTACCGGAACGCGCCAGTGCAAGGATGACGTCGAGATCTCCGGCGCTGAGCTTGTATTGCGTTCCTGCAACCATTGTCTGCGCTGACGCCTATTTTCATTGCGTGTTCGCAATCATACATTCAGGGCACCT
This sequence comes from Burkholderiaceae bacterium, assembly GCA_040510055.1. Taxonomy (GTDB): domain Bacteria; phylum Pseudomonadota; class Gammaproteobacteria; order Burkholderiales; family Burkholderiaceae_E; genus Lautropia. The sequence continues at coordinate 216 of JBEVJQ010000295.1, forward strand.
CAACCGAATCCGGGAGCTGCCATGAACCAGCCCGCTACCTTCACCGCGCCTGCTACCTCCGCCGCGCCAGTTACCTCCGCCGCGCCCGATACCCCCTCCGCCGCAACCTACGGGGCCACGCTGCTGCGTCTGAGCCTCGGCGTCATGTGGATCGCACATGCGCTCTTGAAGTGGTTCGTCTTCACGTTGCCAGGGACAGCGCAGTATTTCGACAGCATCGGCTTGCCGGGTTTCCTGGCCTACGTCGTCTTCGCAGTCGAACTGGCCGGCGGCGTCGCGCTCGTCCTTGGCTTCTACGCACGCCAGATCGCACTGGCACTGGTGCCGATCATGGCCGTGGCCGCGTGGGTCCACCTGCCCAACGGCTGGGTGCACACCAGCGCCGGCGGCGGCTGGGAGTACCCGGTGTTCCTGATCGCGGCTTCCGTGGCGCTCTGGCTACTCGGCGACGGCGCGCATCCCGTTCGCCGCAGTACCCGATTCGTACCGGCGACCTGAGAGAAGTCATCGCCGCAGACCTCGCTCATGGCGGTCCGCTGTCGACCGAGGACCTCAGGTCTCGAGCGGACCGCCGCCGAGCCAGGCCTTTCCGCGCCGGTACAGCGCATCGACTTCTGCCCCGGCCAGCTGCGGCATGTCGAGCTTGACCTTGTACCCGATCCGGGTCTGGATGTAGGCCAGATGCCGGTAGCCGCTCGGCAGCCGCGCGAGCACCTGTTGATCCAATTGGGGCATGGCCGCCGGATCGATCGGATCGATTCGGTCCTTCTCGTAGATCGGCTGGCGCAGGACCAGGCCCCATCGGCCTCCGCGCTTCTCGATGAAGTCGTAGAAGCGACCGGTGCAGACCACGTCGCAGGCCACGCCATCGACCTCACCACGCTGCGAGATCGTCATCTTGGTCTGGGCGATGGCCCGGTCGCCGGCGAGGTCGATCGACGTGCCGCCGAGGAAGTGCAGGATGCTCACGCCGCGGGCCCAGCCCTCCTTGGTCACGCGGATGAATTCGCTGGCCGGTCCCTGGAACCACGTGGCCATCATCACCCCGTCGTCATGCCAGACGGTCGCGAACCGGTCCCAGTCACCGGCGTCGCGCCAGACGGCCCAGTTCTCGATCAGGTCACGGATCGCCAGGCGATCGAGCAGTTCTGCATCCATTGCCGTCTCCTCGCCGGTTCTCGTAGGGTACGGGCACGGGCGCGCCTATCCTAACCGAGTCGGCGCGAGCGCTTCGTCGCAGCCGGCCGTTGCGCGCCGACCGTGCGGGGTGCTACTAATCCGGCTCTCGCGACGGGTCCACGAGCGGCGGGCAGTCGACGATGACCCAGACGGGAACCAGGAGCCAGGCCGTGAATCAGACTGCACCGAATCCGCGTTGGAAGCAACGCCCACCCGGCTCGACCTGGGGTGACTTCGGTCCCGACGATCAGGCCGGACGAATGAACCTGCTGACGCCGGAGAAAGTCCGCCAGGGCGTGGCCGAGGTCAAGGAAGGTCGGACGTTCTGCCTGAGCCTGCCGCTCGACCTGCCCGGCGGCAACGTGCTCAATCCGCGGCGCCATCCACCGGTGCTGCGTCCGACGCTGCGCGACGGTCGGCCGAACATGAACTTCCGGTTGTTCGACCTGAACCCCGATCATACCGACGTCATCTGCGACGACCTGGCGGTGCTGCATCTGCAGTATTCGACGCAGTGGGACAGCCTGGCCCACGTCGGCCAGATGTTCGATGCCGATGGCGATGGCATTCCGGAGGCGGTCTATTACAACGGCTATCGCGCCGGCCGGGACGTCGTCGGCCCGACCTCGGGTGACGACGCCGGTCCGGGCGGCAAGGACGCTCGCTCGACCTCGTCGGCCAATGCGCTCGGCATCCAGGTGATGGCCGAACGCTGCGTCCAGGGTCGCGCGGTGATGATCGACCTGCGCGCGCATCTCGGCGACGGTCGGACCGTCGTCGGTTACGACCAGTTGATGGCAGTGTTGGAGGCCGATGGGGTCGTCGTCGAGAGCGGCGACATGGTTTGCCTGCACACCGGGTTCTCCGAGGCCCTGGTGAAGATGGGCGGAAAGCCCGACGGCACCGCGCTCGCCGCGACCGGCGCGGTGCTCGATGGACGCGACGCGAAGCTGCTCCAGTGGATCACCGACTCGGGGCTCGCTGCGTTGATCGCCGACAACTATGCGGTCGAGGCCCATCCGGCCAAACACCAGGTCGGCTGTTGCGCGACGCTGCCGATCCACGAGCACTGCCTGTTCAAGCTCGGCGTCCACCTCGGCGAGATCTGGTACCTCGCCGACCTCGCCTGCTGGCTGCGCGAGCACCGGCGCTCGCGGTTTCTGCTGACGGCACCGCCGCTGCGGCTGCCCGGGGCCGTCGGCTCGCCGGCGACGCCGATCGCCACGGTCTGATCGATGACCACGATGGCAGCGCAGCCCTGGCTGCTGGGCTCGGGGCTGACCCGCTACGGACGACACGACGGCCGCAGCACGCTCGACCTGATGAGCGAGGCTGCGACGGCGGCACTGGCCGATGCCGGCCTCGAACGGGGCGACATCGACGGCCTGGTCTGCGGCTACTCGACGACGATGCCACACATCATGCTGGCGACGGTCTTCGCCGAGCACTTCGGCGTCCGCCCAACCTACGCCCACGCGATCCAGATGGGCGGCGCCACCGGCTTCGGGCTGGTGATGCTCGCGCATCTGCTGATCCGCGCCGGCGCGGCCCGACGCGTCCTTGTGGTCGGCGGCGAGAACCGGATGACGGGCCAGAGTCGCGATTCATCGATCCAGGCACTGGCACAGACCGGCCACCCGGTCTACGAGGTCCCGTTGGGGCCGACGATCCCGGCGTACTACGGGCTGGTCGCGTCGCGCTACATGCACGAGCACGGGACCACCGAGGCCGACCTGGCCGAACTGGCGGTACTGATGCGGCGCCATGCGACGCGGCATCCGGGCGCGCAGTTCCGAGAACCGATCACCCGCGACCAGGTGCTGGCATCGCGTCCGATCGCCTGGCCGCTGAAGATCCTCGATTGCTGTCCCGTCTCCGACGGCGGTTGCGCCGTCGTCATCGGCAACGACCGCGCCGGGGCGCCGAACCCGCTGCGCCTCTCGGGCGCTGCCCAGCATCACGCTTCGCAACACGTGAGTGCAGCGCCGAGCCTGACCGAATTCGGCGCCGGCGGCTGCACGGCGCGCGCTCTGGCCCAGGCCAATCGCAAGCTGATCGACGTCGAGGCCGCGGCGATCTACGACAGCTTCACCATCACGCTGACGATCCTGCTCGAGGAGATCGGTCTCGCCCCGCGCGGCAAGGCCGGACGCTGCGCGGCCGGCGGCCACTTCGATCGCGACGGCCGCATGCCGCTGAATCTCCACGGGGGCCTGCTGTCGTACGGCCACTGCGGCGTCGCCGGCGCGATGGCACACCTGGCCGAGATGCATCTGCAGATGACCGGACGGGCCGGCGCGCGCCAGGCACGTCGTGCCGGTGTCGCGCTGCTGCACGGCGACGGCGGCGAGCTGTCGTCACATGTGAGTCTCGTACTGGAGGCGCCATGACCCGACACGGCAATGGTCGCGGTGCGCATCCGCCGGCCGACTGGACCCGCGGTAGCGCCGGACTCGCCTACCAGTCTTGCCCCCGCTGCGCCCGGCACTGGTACTTTCACCGCGAGTTCTGTCCCGATTGCGGGGCGAACAAGCCATCATCGCTGCAGGCGACCGGAAAAGGTGTCGTCCACGCGCGTACCGTCGTCTATCGTGCACCGGACGACGACTTCCGCGCGTTGGCACCGTACACGATCGTGCTGGTCGACCTCGACGACGACTTTCGCGCGATGGGCCATGGCGCCCCCGATCTCGCAATCGGCGATCGCGTCCGATGCGAGTTCCGGACGCTGGCCGGTCGGTTGCTGCCCTGGTTCGACAAGGAGCCACGATGACCGGCGCCGACACGGCAGAGGAGATCAGATGAAAGGCTGGTTCATCGATGGCGGCAGCGGCGAACTGTCGTTGCGCGAAGTGCCCGTCCCGGAGCCGGGGCCCGGCCAGTTGCTGTTACGAATGCGGGCGGCGGGATTGAATCGCGGCGAGTTCATCCGCGGCCATGGACTGCATCCGGCCGGAGCGGCCAGGCCCGCGGGGCTCGAAGGCGTCGGCGAGGTCGTTGCAGTCGGCGACCAGGTCGAAGGCTTCGGGATAGGCGACGCCGTCATGGGCCGGGCCCATTCGGGGTTCGCGGAATTTTCACTGATGAACCAGGAAGAGGCGATCGCCAAACCGCAGTCCCTGCAGTGGGAAGAAGCGGCCGGCGCCTGTCTCGCGCACTGGGTAGCCTACGACATGCTGGTCCCGCAAGGCGAGATCGGCGCCGGAGACTGGGTGCTGATCACCGGAGTCTCGTCGGGCGTCGGTGTCGCCGCGCTGCAGATCGCCCGCCAGCGCGGCGCCCGCGTGATCGGCACCTCCGGCTCGGGCGCCAAGCTCGACCGGCTGGCGGCGTTGGGTCTCGAGGTGGGAATCTGCGCCCGCGGCGGCGGTTTTCGCGACCGCGTCCTCGCGGTCACCGATGGTGCCGGCGTCAAGCTCGCGATCAACAACGTCGGTGGCTCGGCGTTTCCCGAGGCGCTCGCCTCGCTTGCCTACCGCGGCAGGATCGGCATCGTCGGCTACGTCGATGGCCAGCTGTCGGCCGAACTCGATCTTGGCCTGCTGCACACCCGCCGGCTGCGGGTCTTCGGCGTGTCGAACAAGATGCGGCCGCTGGACGAACGGGCGGAGAACGTCAGCGCGTTCGCACGCGACGTGGTCCCGCTCTACGCCAGCGGCGCGATGCGGCCACTGATCGACCAGGTGTTCGAGTTCGATCAGCTGCCGCAGGCGCGCGAGCGGATGGCGACCAATGCCGCCGTGGGCAAGATCGTCGTCCGGTCCCCGGGCTGAGGACGGACCTCGACGGGGCCACGCATCGTCGAGTGCCGTGATCGCTCGCCGCCCATACCTCGGGCTGCTCGGTCGCCGTGATGGCTCGCCGCCTGCCCGGCGGCTACTCGGCCGTGATCCCCGCCTCCTTGACGATCCGGCCCCAGAGCTTGTACTCGCTGTCGATCCGGGCGGCGAGTTCGGCCGGCGTCGACGGCACGGCGTCCATCCCGTGCTCGCGGACCTGCTCGAGCACCTGCGGATCCTTCAGTGCGCGGACGATCTCGCGGTTCCAGCGGGCGACGATCTCGTTCGACATTCCCGGCGGCCCGACGAACGCGTACCAGTTCGAGACGTCGTAGCCGGCGTAGGTTTCGCCGATCGTCGGCACGCCGGGCAATGATTCGATCTGCCGCGAGCCCGTGGTGGCGAGCGCCCGGATCTTCCCGGCCTTGATCTGCGGGACCGCCGATGGTGCCGAAGCGAACAGCGACTTGACCTGGTCGCCGAGCAGGTCGGCCATCGCCGGCCCGCCACCCTTGTACGGGACGTGCGCGAGATCGACCTTGGCTGCCGACGCCATCAGTGCGCCCGAAAGGTGACCGGTGCCACCGATCCCCGAACTGCCGAAGGTCATCGCCCCGGGCTTGGCCCGGGCATAGTCGAGATAGTCGGCCAGGGTGCGAAACGGCTGCGCGACGTTGACGACGAGCACGTTGGGAAAGGTCACGGCCATCGAGATCGGGCTGAAGTCGCGCCGGGGGTCGTAGCCCAGCTTCTTCGTGATGTGCGGCGCGACCGTCAACGGACCGACGGCGGCCAGGTGGATGAAATGGCCATCGGGGTTGGCCTTGGCCGCCAGTTCGGCGGCGATGTTGCCACCGGCGCCTGCCTTGTTGTCGACGTTGACCGGCTGCCCCAGTTGCTCGGCGAGCTTGCGGGCCAGGATCCGAGCCGTGAGGTCGGTGCCGCCGCCGGGCGCGAACCCTACCGACAGCACGACCGGGCGCGATGGAAACTCATCGGCCGACCGGGCCGCCGGCACGGCGGCCGCCGCGATGAGCCCGATGGTCAACAGCGTTGCGGATCGTCGCGCGCGCCGTTTCGCGCGCCCGGTCCGGTGACCGGCAGCGATCGTCATGCGGATCACGGCTTCCTCCTTCGGAAGGGTTCGGACGGCACGGGCCGGCTGCTGACGAATGGTTCGCCGAACGGTTCGCCGACCCGTCCGATGCCGGGCGTGACCGCTGCGGGCGTTGCCGATGCTACGCCGGTTCGACGGGCACGAGCGCCCGGAGCGGTCGGTCACGGGTACAGTAACGATGCCCCCGAGGAGGACTGGATGAAGCAAACGATCCGCATCGGCGCGGGCTCGGCCTGGTGGGGCGACCGCGTCGAACCGGCCGCCCGCAACGCGGCCGAGGGCCGACTCGACTATCTCTGCTTCGAGACCATGGCCGAGGCCACCGTCTCGGCGGCGCAGGTTCGCGCCCGGCGCGATCCCGCCTTCCCCGGATACGACACCTATCTCGACGACCGGATGCGCGCGGTACTGCCGGCCTGCATGGCCCAGGGCACGCGGATCGTCTCGAACCAGGGGTGGATCGATCCAACGGCCGCGGCGCAGCGGATCGCCGCGCTGCTGCGCGAGTCGGGTCACCGCGGCGTCAAGGTCGCGGCCGTCACCGGAAGCCTGATCACCGACCGCGTCCTCGACCTCGCCGACCGCATTCTCGAGAACGGGCAGTCGACGGCGACGCTGGCCGAGACGATGATCTCGGCCGAGGTCTACCTCGGTGCCGAGCCGATCGTCGCAGCGTTGCGCGCCGGCGCCCAGATCGTCGTCACCGGACGGGTCGCCGATCCGTCGCTGTTCCTCGCGCCGATGATGTTCGAGTTCGACTGGAGTCCGCTCGATCATCAGCGCTTGGGCGCGGGCAGCGGCCTCGGCCATCTGCTCGAATGCGGCGCCCAGGTGACCGGCGGCTATTTCGCCGATCCCGGCTTCAAGGACGTCCCGCGTCCCTGGGACCTGGCTTTCCCGATTGCCGAAGTCGAGTCGGACGGCAGCGCCGTGATCACCAAGGTCGCCGGCAGCGGCGGCGCCGTGACGCTGCAGACCGTCAAGGAGCAGATGCTCTACGAGGTCCACGATCCGGCCCGCTACCTGACGCCCGACGTCACGGTCGACTTCACGACGGCGCGGCTCGAACAGATCGGCACTGACCGGGTTCGCGTCTCCGAAATCGGCGGCCACCCGCGGTCACCGACGCTCAAGGTCTCGATCGGCTGCACCGAAGGCTTCATCGGCGAGGACCTGTTCTTCTATGCCGGCCCGGGAGCGCTGCGCCGGGCGAAACTCGCCCGCCAGGTGCTCGAGGAACGGTTCCGGATCGTCGCGCTCGACGCCGACGAGGTCCGCATCGACTTCCTCGGCCTCAACGCGATTCACGGCGAGGCGACGCCGGCAACAGCTTCCGAGCCGTACGAGGTCGCCGTGCGCGTGGCCGCCCGGACCCGGACGCGCGGAGAAGCGATCAAGGTAGGGCGCGAAGTCGACGCGATGGCCGTCTCCGGGATCGCCCATACCGGCAAGCGCGTCCCCTACCAGGAGCGCTTCCGCGAAATCATCGGCATCTGGTCGGCGCTGGTCCCGCGCGAAGCGGTCCCCGCGACGCTGTCATACGTGGAGAGCTGATCGATGAAGGTGATGCTCCAGCACCTGGCCCATTGCCGCTCGGGCGACAAGGGCGACACGTCGAACATCGCCGTGTTCGCCTACGAGCCCGAGTTCTATCCGCTGCTGAAGCAGCAGTTGACGTCCACTGCTCTCGCGGCCTTCTACCGCGGCGCGATCAAGGGCGAGGTCCTGCGCTACGAGGTCGACAACATCGCGGCGCTGAACTTCGTCTGCCACGGTGCGCTCGGGGGCGGCGTCTCACGCAGCCTGTGCCTCGACAATTACGGCAAGGCGCTGTCGGCGGCGATCCTGGGATTCGAGGTCGACGTACCCGACGAGCTGGCGCCGAAACTGCGCGGCTGGCAGGGCAACCAGCCGTCGACCGATCGATGACTGCCTGCGCCGGCGCCCGGCTGCCTATGGAACCATGAACCGCTTCGCGAAGCGCCGCCGCATCCTGGTCGCGCTGGCCGCAGCCACGGCAACGGTCGCGGCCGCTCCGCTCGCCAGCGTGGCCGCGGAATCCTGGCCGGCAAGGACCGTCCGCATCATCGTCCCGTTCGCCCCCGGCGGCGGTGCCGACGGATCGGCACGCGTCCTCGCGGACCTGATCGGGCCGCAACTCGGCCAGGCGATCGTCGTGGAGAACAAGCCCGGGGCCGGCAGCGCGATCGGTGTGACGTCGGCGGCGCAGAGCAAGGACGGTCACACGCTGCTGATGGGCAGCAACAGCATGGTGATCAACCCGGTGCTCAACCCAGCCGTGACCTACGACGTGGCACGCGACTTCGATGCCGTCGGCATGGTGTCTG
>JBEVJQ010000296.1:0-6334 GCA_040510055.1 Burkholderiaceae bacterium
CCCTCCGCGTCGGGATGTCCCGGCGGGGCCCCCCCGGCACGCCGCCTTCGCGGACGATGCGCACGTGGCCGGCGACATCGTCGGGAATGATCGGTTCCTCGAGCCAGCCGATGGCATGGGGCGCGAACGCCCGCGCGGCGCGGATTGCCTCGTCGGCTGTCCACTTCATGTTGGCGTCGACCATCAGCGGGAAGTCGGTGCCGAGGAAGTCACGCATCGCGGCGACCCGCTCGACATCCTCCGAGAGGCGGGCGCGACCGACCTTCATCTTGATCGCACGGAAGCCCTTGCTCAGATTGTCCTCGGTCTGGCGCAACAGCCGGTCGAGCGGATAGTCGAGATCGATGCCGCCGGCATAGCAGGGAACGCGCGGGTCGTGGCCACCGAGCAGCCGCCACAACGGCTGCCCCAGCCGCACGGCCTTCAGGTCCCAGAGCGCCATGTCGACAGCGGACAGCGCCAGCACGGTCGGCCCGCCGCGGCCGCCGTAGTGGGTCGCCCACCAGACCTTCTGCCACAGGCGTTCGATCCGGTCACCATCCTCGCCGATGACGAGCCCGGCGATGTCGCGAGTCAGGATCGCATCGATCGCCGCGCCGTTGCGGCCGCAGGTGAACGTGTAGCCGACGCCCTCGGCGCCGGCGCGGTCGCGAACGCGGACGGTGTTGAGCTCGAAAACGGTCATCTCGCCGTGCATGCTGTCGCTGACCGCAGCCGGCAAGTTGATCCGGTAGTAGCCCGGTTCGAGTGCTGCGATGATCGATTCGATTGCCATGGATCCGTCCCTGGTGCCTGCGCTGCAGCCTCGCCGTCAAGGCTGGCGCCGAGCGGCGTCGCCATGCCTGGAGAGAAATTCGACCAGCAACCGGTTGACCGCGTCGGACTGCTCCTGCTGGACCCAGTGACCGGCGCCGTCGATCAGATGCACGGCTTCCATCCGGGTACAGGCCGTTCGCTGCATCCGTTCGAGCGCGCCGGGGCTCTGGTGGATCCCCCAGTCGCGGGCGCCGGCGATGAACATCGACGGCACGTCGATGGTCCGTCCTTCGTAGCGGCTCAGCTCGGCGACGAACGGCTCGCCGACCTTGCAGCGGTACCAGTTCAGCGCCCCCTGGAAGCCGGTGCGCTCGAAAGCCTGGGCATAGACCGCCAGCTCGGCCTCGGTCAACCAGCGGTTCGTTGCGACCGCAGCCGGGGCCGGCATTTCCGGCGCGACCGTGGCGGCCATCCCCAGGTCGCGGTCCATCACGTAGTAGGTCGGCAACCGCTGGAGGGCCGCGGCCGTCCAGTCGGCGAGCGGCTCGGGGTCATTGCCGGGCCAGTCGGCGCTCTTCATGTGGTAGTAGGCGCGCAGGAACGCATGCAGTCCCTGCGCCGCGTACCGCATGTCGGCATCGGCGTCGCGGGTGGCGTAGTACCACTGATAGTGCTTCCGCGGTCGCGGCAGCGCGGCGAGCGCCTCGTGGATCGACGGGGCGCCGGCCGCAGAGCCTGCAGTTGCAGAGCCTGCAGTTGCAGAGCCTGCGGTTGCAGAGCCTGCGGTTGCAGAGCCGGCGGCCGCAGGGCCGGCGGCAGCAGAACCGGCGGCAACAGAGCCGGCTGCGGCGGCCTGTGTCGGCGGCCCAGCGAACGGCGCGCTCATCAGCACGACCGAACGGAACACATCGGGCCGCAGCAGCGCCGCCCAGGCGCCGACAACGGCGCCAAAGTCATGGCCGACCAGCGCGGCGACCGAGCGATGGCCGAGCGCCTCCACCAGTGCGACGGCATCGTCGACCAATGCCGGCAGTCGGAACGGCCCGAGGTCGTCATCGTAGCCGCCACGCCAACCCGTCGTCAGGCCGTAGCCGCGCTGATCGGGTGCCACCGCATGCCATCCGGCCGCGGCCAGCGCCGGCAGTACCCGGCGCCAGCTGTACGACAACTCCGGAAAGCCGTGGAGCAGCAGCACCAGTGGCCGCTGACCGTCGGCCCCTGCTTCGAGCACGTGCATCGACAGGCCGTTGACCCCGTCGATCCGCCGCGCGGTCACGCCCTCGGGCAGCGGCCAGCCCGCCGTCATCGCCGATTCACCGTCGCTCATCGTCGTCATCCCAGGTCCAGCGGTTTGCGTTCGCCCGCGTCGAGGCGGTCGAGCGCCCGGCCCATCCGCGCCACGCCTTCGCGAATACCGTCGACCGTCGGTTGCGAGAACGACAGCCGCATCGTGGCCGCGTCGGGTCGATCGGCATAGTAAATGTCGCCCGGCACGAAGGTCACGCCCTCGTCGATCGCCAGCGCCAGCAGGTCGCGGGCCGAGTGGCCGCCGGTCAGCCGCCCCCAGGCAAACATCCCGCCCTCGGGGAAATGGCAGCCGAACCGATTGCCCAACACCGACTCCAGCGCGCTTCGCATCGCCTCGGCCTTGACCCGGTAGCCATCACGGATCAGCGGCAGGTGCGCAGCCAGCGCCCCGGTGGCGACATAGCGCGCCACGGTCATCTGGATCCAGCCCGGACTGCTGAGGTCGATCAGTTGCCGTGCGATCGTGCAGGCTGCGCGTACCGGCTTCGGCGCCACCATGAAGCCGATCCGCAGGCCCGGCGCGATGACCTTCGAGAAGCTGCCGAAGTGGATCACCAGGTCGCGCGCGCCAGGCACGCTGTCGGCGAGCGCATGGAGTTGTTCGATCGGTTCGCCGGCGAAGCGCAACGCGCCGTAGGGATCGTCCTCGAGCACCAGCAGCCGATGAGCGACGGCCAGTTCGAGCAGTCGCAGCCTGCGGGCTCGGCTCATCGTCGCACCGCTGGGGTTGCCAAAGGTCGGGATCGTGTAGATCAGCCGCGGCGGCTTCTGCGCTCGGCGGCGGCGGCCTTCGAGCAACTCGGCCAGTTCGTCGACATCGATACCGCTGCCATCGATGCCCACGGTCAGAATCTCGGCGCCGGCCACGCGCAGTGCCCGCAATGGACCGGTGTAGGTCGGACGCTCGACGATCGCGACTTCGCCGGGCGCCATCATGGTCCGTATGACGACGTCGAAGCCCTGCTGCGAACCCGATGTGATCAACACCTCGTCGGGGGTGCAACGCATCCCGCGACTGGCAAGCAAGGCCACGACCGCCTCGCGCATCACCGGCAGGCCTTCGGCCGGACCGTACTGCAGGCAGGCGACCGGTGACTCGTGCAACACGGCGTCGGAGGCCGCGAGCAGGCCATCGCGATCGAACAGTTCGGCGCCCGGATAGCCCCCGGCCAGCGACAGCTTGCCGGGACGCATGCCGACGTGCGACAACCGGCGGATCAACGATTCGCCGATGGTCCTGTAGGTCTTGGCAATCGGGTAGTCGAACGGCTGCGATGTCACGGCGCGGCGCTCGAAGTCGTGGGTGGGGGCCTTGCGCGTCCGAAGGCCGCGACGGCTGTGGTGACGACGGTTGCTGGCGATCGAGAGTGCCGATCGATGGTACCCGAGCGCCGCGCAGTCAGATTGCGGACGCGTTCATTTGCCGCCGCCGCGTCGCCGTTCATTTGCAGCCGCCGCGTCGCCGGTCCCATTTGCAGCGGCCGCGCTTCCCTGTCATTCTCGAACACGCCGGCGCGCACCGCGACCAGGCCAGGGACCATGACGCCAGGAACCCGACGATGAAGCAGGCACAGACCGAACTCGCCATCGCCACCCGCGGTCGGGGATTCCAGGCGGTGACGGCACCGATCGTCGAATGGATCGAGCGCCAACGGCTGACGACCGGGCTGCTCACGGTCTTCATCCGCCACACCTCGGCGAGCCTGCTGATCCAGGAGAACGCCGATCCGGAGGTCCTAGGCGATCTCGAGCGGTTCTTCGGCCGGCTCGTTCCGGACGGCGATCCGCTGTTCGTCCACCGCAGCGAAGGTCCCGACGACATGCCGGCGCACGTTCGCGCCGCGCTGACGCAGACCCAGGTGTCGATTCCGATCACCGGTGGCCGGCTGGCGCTTGGCGCCTGGCAGGCGATCTATCTGGTCGAGCATCGGCACGCGCCGCACAAGCGGACCCTGGTGCTGCACGCGATCGGCGAATAACGTCGGCCAGCCGGTCCGCGACGGGACGACGGCCGACGGCGACGGCGACGGTCGGCCGGATTCAGCGATGCGCCTGCTCGTGGTCGAGGACGACAGGATGATCGGCGAGGCCGTGGTCGCAGCATTGACCGCCGACGGCGACGCCGTCGACTGGGTCCGCGACGGCGAGGCCGCCGACACGGCGGTCCGCGTCCACGACTACGACATCGTGCTGCTCGACCTCGGGCTGCCGCGTCGCGACGGCCTGTCGGTGCTGAAGGCGCTGCGGGCACGGCAGAAGTCCGTCCCGGTGCTGGTGACGACGGCACGCGACGCCGTGGCCGATCGCGTCGCCGGTCTCGACGCCGGTGCCGACGACTACCTGGTCAAACCCTACGACCTCGAAGAGTTGCAGGCGCGGATCCGGGCATTGGCGCGACGCGCGACCGGCCGGATCGACAGTCGCTGGCAGCGGGGGGACGTGGTCGTCGATCCTGTGCAGCGGACGGCCACACGAGGCGGGATCGCCGTCGAGCTGTCGGGCCGGGAGTGGGCAGTGCTCGCGGCACTGCTCGAACGCCCGGGGACGGCACTGTCACGGGCGCAGTTGGAGGAGAAGCTCTACGGTTGGGGCGAGGAGATCGGCAGCAACGCCGTCGAGGTCTACATCCATGGCTTGCGGCGCAAGCTCGGCACCGACCTGATCCGAACCATCCGCGGCGTCGGCTATCGTGTCGCCGCGAGCGAACCGGCAACGACGCGGCCGCCCAGTGGAGCGAGATGACGGGCTCGCTGCGCCTGCGACTGCTGGTTTCGCTCGCCGCGATCCTCGTCTGCGGGACGCTGATCCAGGCGCTCGTCGCCTATCGCGGCGCGCGCGCCGCCGCCGACGCGCAGTTCGATTACCAAATGGAGCAGATCGCGCTGTCGATTGCCTATGGCATGCCGGCGTCGCCGGACCCGCGCTCGCCGCGGCTGGCCGCCGACATCCGCAACTTCGACTTCATCGTCCAGGTCTGGTCGGTCACCGGCGTCCGGGTGTTCGCCTCGGAGCCGCGGATCCTGATCGCGCCCGACACGCCTAGCGGGCTGTCCGATTGGCGCGGCGACGATGGTCGCTACCGGATGGTCACGATCCGCGAGCCGGGCCGCGTGATCCAGGTCGCACAGGATCAGGCGATCCGCACCGCAGCGGCGGGCGACTTCGCCTGGCAGGCCGTGGCGCCGATTGCGATCTGGGCGCCGGTGCTGCTGGTCGTCGGCCTGTTGCTGCTGAACCGGGCACTGCGACCCCTGGCCCGGGTTCGCGAACAGGTCGCCGCGCGCCGCGCCGCCGACCTGTCGCCGATCGACGGCTCGGCGCTACCCGACGAGATCGGACCGGTGATCGACGAGTTCAACGGACTGCTCGAACGGCTGCGACTGGCGTTCGACGCCCAGGGTCGATTCGTCGCCGATGCGGCACACGAATTGCGAACGCCGCTGGCGGCGCTGAAGCTGCAGGTGCAGTCGTTGGCGCGACAGGCGACGCAGCCCGGGATCGAGCCGGCGATCGGCGCGGCCGTGGGGCGGCTGTCTGGCGGGATCGCGCGGGCCGCCCGCCTCGTCGACCAGTTGCTCGTGCTGGCGCGCGAGGATCACCGCAGCCAGCGCCGCGCGCCGATCGCCGACGATGCCGTCGTCGACCTCGCAGCGGCTGCGCGCGAGTCGGTCGCGGCGCTGTCCGATCTCGCGGCCGAGCGTCGGCTCGATCTCGGCTTCGCCGGCAACGAGTCGGGGCCGGCCGCCGACGCGGAGCCGGCGCAGGTCGCCGGCGACGCCGACTCGATCGGCATCCTGATCCGCAACCTCGTCGACAACGCAATCAAGTACACGCCCCCGGGCGGTCGGATCGATGTCCGCGTGACGACGACAGGCGAGGCCGGCAGCAGCGAGCTCGTGGTCGAAGACTCGGGTCCCGGGGTACCGGCTCACCAACGCGAGCGGCTGTTCGATCGCTTCCATCGGCTGGCGACCGCGGACACCGTGGAGCTTCCCATCGGCAGCGGGCTGGGGCTCGCCATCGTCCGTGCGATCGCTGATCGCCATTGGGCCACGATAACGATAGACGATTCGCCGGAACTGGGTGGACTTCGGGTCACGGTTCGGTTTCCGCCGCCCGTGCAGGACGACCCGGCTTCAGCTGCGCTGAAGCACTCCCGGGCGCTGCGCTGAAGCACTCCGGACGCTGGTGTGAAGAACTCCCGAACGCTGCTCTGAAGAACTCCCGGACGCTGCTCTGAAGAGCTCCCGGACGCTGCTCTGAAGAGCTC
>JBEVJQ010000297.1:0-14576 GCA_040510055.1 Burkholderiaceae bacterium
TGCCGGTCAAGATCATCAACCTGAACAACCGCTATCTCGGGATGGTCCGACAGTGGCAGGAGCTCGAGTACGAGAAGCGCTACTCGCACTCGTACATGGACGCGCTGCCGGATTTCGTCGCGCTGGCAGAGGCTTACGGCCACGTCGGCATGCGCATCGAGAGCCCCGACCAGGTCGAGGACGCGCTGCGTGATGCCTTCGGCAAGCACAAGGACCGGCTGGTGTTCCTCGACTTCATCACTGACCAGTCGGAGAATGTCTGGCCCATGGTCCAGGGCGGCAAGGGGTTGACCGAAATGCTGTTCGGTTCCGAAGAACTCTGAGGGGCCGGCGATGAAACACATCATTTCTGTCCTGCTCGAGAACGAACCGGGTGCGCTGTCGCGGGTCGTCGGCCTGTTCTCGGCGCGCGGCTACAACATCGAGTCGTTGACCGTGGCGCCGACCGAGGACCGTTCGCTGTCGCGGATGACGATCGTCACCGCCGGCAGCGACGAGGTCATCGAGCAGATCACCAAGCACCTCAACCGCCTGGTCGACGTCGTCAAGGTCAACGACCTCACCGAGAGCAGCTTCATCGAGCGCGAGCTGATGCTGATCAAGGTCCGGGCGGCCGGGAAGGATCGCGAGGAGATGAAGCGGATGGCCGAGATCTTCCGCGGCCGCATCATCGATGTCACCGACAAGACCTACACCATCGAGCTGACCGGAGACACGTCGAAGCTCGACGGCTTCATCGCCGCGCTCGACGAGACAGCGATCCTGGAGACCGTACGCACCGGCAGTTGCGGCATCGGCCGCGGCGAACGGGTGCTGAAGGTCTGATCCGACAACGACTAGGGAAGGGGCGAACGAATGAAGGTTTTCTATGACAAGGACTGTGACCTCAAGCTGATCAAGAACAAGACGGTCGCGATCATTGGGTACGGATCGCAGGGGCACGCCCACGCATTGAATCTCGCCGATTCGGGTGTGAAGAAGCTCGCCGTCGGCGTGCGCAAGGGTGGGCCGTCGGAGGCCAAGGTCAAGAAGGCGAAGCTCACGGCGGCCGGGATCAATGAAGCCGTCAGCGACGCCGACTTCGTGATGATGCTGATGCCCGACGAGCACATCGCTGCTACCTATGCCGATCAGATCGAGCCGTCGATCAAGAAGGGCGCGACGCTCGCGTTCGCGCACGGCTTCAACATCCACTACGGCCAGGTCGTGCCGCGCGACGACCTCGACGTCGTGATGATCGCCCCGAAGGCGCCGGGCCATACGGTGCGCTCGACCTATTCGGCCGGTGGCGGTGTGCCGATGCTGGTCGCGATCCACCAGGACAAGTCCGGGATGGCGCGCGATCTGGCGTTGTCCTACGCCTGCGCCATCGGTGGCGGCAGGGCGGGGATCATCGAGACCAATTTCCGCGAGGAGACCGAAACCGACCTGTTCGGCGAGCAGGTGGTGCTCTGCGGCGGTACCGTCGAACTGATAAAGGCCGGCTACGACACGCTGGTCGATGCCGGCTACGCCCCCGAGATGGCGTACTTCGAGTGCCTGCACGAGCTCAAGCTGATCGTCGACCTGATCTACGAGGGCGGGATCGCCAACATGAACTACTCGATCTCGAACAATGCCGAGTTCGGCGAGTACGTAAGCGGCCCGCGCGTCATCAACGAAGCGTCGCGGAAGGTCATGAAGGAAATACTCGCCGACATCCAGACCGGCGAGTACGCCAAGCGTTTCATCCTCGAGAATCGGGCCGGGGCGCCGACCTTGTCGGCCAAGCGCCGTCTGATGGGCGAGCATTCGATCGAGGTCGTCGGCGAAAAGCTGCGGGCGATGATGCCGTGGATCAAGGCCAACAAGCTCGTCGACCGGACCCGGAACTGAAGGCGCGCGCTGCGGTCGCTGCCGGTCGACGGCCGGCGCCGACCGTGGTTGCCGCGCCGACCGAATCTTGCGCCGGGGTCGACGGCGCGGTGTAATGGCGGCCATGGCAGAAGCAGAAACCAAGGCGCCGATCACGCACCTGAACGCGGCCTGGCAGGATTGGCTGACGACCAACATCATGCGCGGCTGTACCGAGGCCGACATGTTGAAGGTGATGGCCGACAACGGCTTCGAGCCGTTGTTCTCGCGGCACGCCATCGGGGTCGTCCGGTCGATGGCCGATCGGCTCAATGCCAACGGCGGTGCGCCGTCGGTCGTCGAGTACAAGTCCGATCCGATCCGACTGCCGCCGGGCACCGTGGTCCGGGCTCACGACCGTGATGTCCGGATCGCCATGGTGCTGGTCAATCCCAACGTCGCATTGATCGACGGCCTGTTGTCCGAGCAGGAGTGCGACAAGCTGATCCAGCTCACGGCCGGCAAGATGAAGTCGTCGGAAGTCGTCGATCGGCAGAGTGGCGGCAGTTACCAGAGCAACGTGCGCAAGAGCGAGGGCTGCCATTTCGAGCGCGGCGAAAATGCCTTGGTCCAGCGGCTCGAGGAGCGGATCTGCGCATTGACCGGTATCCCCGTCGATCATGGCGAGCCGCTGCAGATGCTGCACTACGGGGTCGGTGGCGAGTACCTGGCCCACCAGGACTTCTTCGAACCGAAGGATCCCGGTTCGGCGAAGCTGACCCAGGTCGGCGGCCAGCGCGTGGCGACGCTGGTCATGTACCTCAACGAAGTCGCCGAGGGTGGGTCGACCGATTTTCCCGAACTCGAACTGTCGATCAAGCCGAAGAAGGGCAGCGCCGTCTACTTCGAGTATCACAACGAGGCCGGCCAGATCGATACGCGCTGCCTGCATGCGGGAATGCCGGTTGCCCGCGGTGACAAATGGATCGTCACCAAATGGCTGCGCCAACGACCCTACGTCGCCGCCGGTTGATTACCGATACCGTTGGCGCAGCGCGCGCCGGGTCGGTAGTGGCAGGTCGAGAGAGATAGATGCCCCCGCCCGAGCGCCCAGCCCCCCCGACGAACGGTCCGCCAGCGGTCGGGACCGGCGAACTATCCGGTCAACGAGCGCGGCGTCGGTTCAGGTTGCGCCGGATGCGCCCGCTCGGAGCACTGGGCAAGTGGCGCGCTGGCCGGCGAGTCTACGGCGATGACCGCTATGGCGGCGACGGCTATCCGGACGATAGCTTTGCCGATTCCGACTATCCGCCGGTCGGCTATGGTGGCGACTTTGCCCGCGCCGCGCGGCGCAGCGACCCGTACGAGGGCCAGCGGCCGTACGGCGAGGACCCGTTCTCGGCCGAGACGGTAGGCCCGACGGCACCCCGCGCCGGCCCGCAGCCGGTCGCTCGCCGACGGCCGCGCGGTTTCTATCTCCTGCCCAACGCCTTCACCACGGCCAGCCTGTTCGCCGGGTTCTATGCCGTCGTCATGGCGATGAACGATCGGTTCGATGCGGCGGCCATCGCGATCTTCGTCGCGATGCTGCTAGACAGCCTCGACGGGCGCGTGGCGCGGCTCACCAGCACGCAGAGCGCCTTCGGCGAGCAGTACGATTCGCTGTCCGACATGGTGTCTTTCGGCGCCGCGCCGGCCCTGATCGTCTATTCGTGGGCGCTCAAGGGGATAGGAAAGCTCGGCTGGGTCGCGGCTTTCATCTATGTAGCCGGAGCCGCGCTCCGGCTGGCGCGGTTCAATACCAACATCGGCGTCGTCGACAAGCGGTTCTTCCAGGGGTTGCCCAGTCCGGCAGCCGCGGCGCTCGTCGTCGGGCTGGTCTGGGTCGCTACCGACCTGCGCGAGGCCAGTTGGATCACGTCGACCGCGGCCGAACTCGCCTGGCTCGCCTGGGTCGTGACCGTCTATGCCGGCGTGTCGATGGTCGCGAGCGTGCCGTTCTACAGTTTCAAGGACCTGAACTTCCGGCGCGCCGTCCCGTTCATCTTCGTTCTGCTGCTGGTCGCCGGCTTCGTCCTGATCTCGTTCGATCCGCCGACGATGCTGTTCCTGCTGTTCGTGGTCTATGGCTTGTCCGGCTATGTCCTCTGGGCCTGGCGTCACTGGCGCGGGATCCCGAGCCCGATCGTAAAGGCCGCGCCGGCGTCGGCGCCCATCCCCGGGGGGGCCGGCGGCGACCCGATCGTCGAACCCGAACAGCCCTCGACGGATCGGCCGTCGACGGATCAGCCACCGGATCGGGTGTCGCCTCAGGCGGCCAGCGAGACGGCGCCCCAGGCGTCGAACCGAGGGCCGCTGCAGGCTTCGTTTCAGGCGCCGTCCCCTCCGGGGGCAGAGGCGGCATCCGCTGCCGGAAGTGGCTCCTCGAGCCAGTCACCGAACGAATCCCCGGGGTCGCCGCCGCCTCGATGACGGCCGACCCTGCCGGGGCGCTAGAATCTTCGTCTCGAGCCCGCTCTCCGAGCCGCAGTCTTGTGTCCCGTTGTCGTGGCCGACCGTGCCTATCCCGGGTCCGATGGCGAGGCCCGGCCCCTTGACAGGCTCCGAGTCGGCCATGCCCGGCCGACTCCGGTCGGCGACCGGCAGGCGCCCCGCCGGCTTCTGCCGGCCTTTGTCCCGGCCTCAGCCAGTTTCCGGCGATGTTCGCCAGCCTCGGCCCGTTGGCCGCTCTGAGAATTGAACCGCATAGATGAGCAAGAAAGCACAGCGCCGTCCGATCGTCATCGGCAACTGGAAAATGAACGGCGATGTCGCCGGCAACGAGCGGTTGTTGGGCGCGCTGCGGGCCCAACTCGATCGCAGCCTGCTCGATCGCGTCGAGGTCGGGATTTGCCCACCGTTTCCGTACGTGAGCCAGGTAGCCACGTGGCTCGGCGATACCGGCGTCACCTGGGGCGCGCAGAACGTGGCACGCACCGGCAACGGTGCCTTCACCGGCGAAGTCTCGGCGACGATGCTTCACGACCTGCGCTGTACCTGGGTACTGGTCGGCCACTCGGAGCGACGCCGGTTGTTCGGCGAGACCGGCGCCGACGTCGCGACCAAGGTCGCTAACGCACTCGAGAATGGCATCCGGCCGGTGATCTGTGTCGGCGAGACGCTCGAAGAGCGGCAGTCGAACGTGACCGAGCGCATACTCGCAGGGCAACTGGAAGCTGTCGTGCCGGTGCTTGCCGGCATCGATGCCGAACGGTACGCGATCGCCTACGAGCCAGTCTGGGCCATCGGTACCGGCCTGACGGCTACGCCGGCGCAGGCGCAGTCCGCTCACGCTTTCCTGCGCAGATCATTGGAACAGGGGCTGTCCCGATCCGAAAAAAATGGCGCCGGCGAGCCGATCGCTGCGCGCGTCCGGATCCTCTACGGCGGCTCCGTCAAGGCCGACAACCTCTTCGAACTGATCGAGCAGCCCGATGTCGATGGAGGCCTGGTCGGCGGCGCGTCACTTATCGCCGAGGATTTCGTTGCGATCTGCAAGGCTGTCATGACCTCGCGGCGCGGTACACCGAACGAGAGAGACTGAGGATGTACAACTGGTTCCATACCATTGCCGTGGTCGTGCAGGTGCTGTCGGCACTCGGCGTGATCCTCCTGGTGCTGCTCCAGCATGGCAAGGGGGCGGACATGGGCGCGGCATTCGGGTCGGGCGCGTCCGGAAGCCTGTTCGGCGCCACCGGATCGGCCAACTTCCTGTCGCGCTCGACCGGCGTGCTGGCCGGACTCTTTCTTGCGAGCACGCTGGCGCTGGCGTTCCTCTCGAACGATCGTCCGCGTGCGCGAGAAAGCCTGATGCAAGGGACGGTGCCGGCATCGCCTGCTGCTGACATTCCGGCGACGCGACCGCCGCAGGGGCCGAGCGACGTGCCGTCGGTGTCGCCCGGATCGGGGGCCGCTGCGGGGTCCTCTCGAGGATCGAGCGTCCCGTCGGTGCCTTCTACCGGTGGCGCTTCGAGCGGCGCGTCCCCGGGCAGCGGCGCATCGTCGACCTCCGGCGCCGGCGCGGCGAGCGTCCCTTCGCCACCGTCGAGCGCTCCATCGAATCCCGCGCCCAATGCTGCTCCATCCGGGGGCGGGAGCGACCGGAATCCGAAGTAAAATCTTTTCGACGTAGCGATCGAATCTGCGCGATCGCGACCTGCCGACGTGGTGAAATTGGTAGACACGCTCTCTTGAGGGGGTAGTGGCGAAAGCTGTGCGAGTTCGAGTCTCGCCGTCGGCACCAGAGCTTTCCCGGCCAGATCTCTTTTCGCAACCGGGCTTACTGTCGAACCGGACCTTTATCGGCTCCCGGATTTCATCCTCACCGCAAGGCAGCGAACCGCGAGTCCCGATCTTGAATCTCGACAACTACCTACCGGTGCTGCTGTTCATCCTTGTCGGACTCGGCGTGGGGGCGGCACCGATGCTGATCGGCCGCCTTCTCGGACCTCATCGGCCCGACGCACAGAAGCTGTCGCCGTACGAGTGCGGATTCGAGGCGTTCGAGGACGCGCGGATGAAGTTCGACGTTCGCTACTACCTCGTGGCGATCCTGTTCATCCTGTTCGACCTCGAGATCGCATTCCTGTTTCCCTGGGCAGTGGCGCTCGGCAAGATCGGCACGATCGGATTCGTGTCGATGATGATCTTCCTGACCATCCTGGTGGTCGGCTTCCTCTACGAGTGGTCTCGCGGCGCGCTCGATTGGGAATGACAACAGTGTCCGTCACTGGCGGCACGGAGCAACGATGAGTATTGAAGGCGTCCTTGGCGAGGGGTTCGTGACGACCGGCCTCGACAAGCTGATCAATTGGACCCGGACCGGGTCGTTGTGGCCGATGACCTTCGGCCTGGCTTGCTGTGCCGTGGAGATGATGCACGCCGGCGCGTCACGCTACGACCTCGACCGGTTCGGGGTGATGTTTCGTCCCAGTCCGCGCCAGTCGGACGTGATGATCGTGGCCGGTACGCTGTGCAACAAGATGGCGCCGGCGCTGCGCAAGGTCTACGATCAGATGGCCGAGCCGCGGTGGGTGATCTCGATGGGATCGTGCGCCAACGGTGGCGGTTACTACCACTATACGGACTCGGAGGTCCGCGGTAGAGACCGGATCGAGCCGGTCGACATCTACGTACCGGGCTGCCCGCCGACGGCCGAGGCACTGCTCTACGGCATCATCCAGTTGCAGAACAAGATTCGACGCACCAGCACCATCGCCCGCGCCTAGGACAGCTGAAAAGGATGACCGACACCCCGACGAGGCCGGAGCCGCTGGCCGGACAACTGCGAGAGGTACTCGGCGAACGGGCGCGCAACGTGCGCGTGGCGCTGGGAGAGGTGACGCTCGAGATCCGCGGCGAGCACCAGGCCGAGGTCTGCGCCGTCCTTCGCGACGATCCGAAGTTCGGCTTCGAATCGTTGATCGATCTCTGTGGGGTCGACTTCCTGCAATTCGGCGACGGCACCTACGATGGTCGCCGCTTCGCCGTCGTCAGTCACCTGCTGTCCTACCGGCACAATCGACGGCTGCGGGTGCGAAGCTTCTGTGCCGACGACGACTATCCCGTCATCGACACGGTAACCGGCATCTGGCCCGCTGCCGGCTGGTATGAGCGCGAGGCGTTCGATCTCTACGGGATCGTCTTCAGCGGTCACCCTGACCTGCGGCGGATCCTGACAGACTACGGATTCGTCGGCCATCCGTTTCGCAAGGATTTCCCTGTTTCCGGATACGTCGAGATGCGCTACGACCCCGAGCAGAAGCGCGTCATCTACCAGCCGGTGACGATCGAGCCGCGCGACAACGTGCCGCGCGTGGTCCGCGAGGAAGGGTACGGGCCCGATCGGGAGGAACTGGTGCGTCGTGGGTGAGATGAAGAACTTCACGCTGAATTTTGTCTCCGGCCGGTCGGCTGCGCCGACCTTAGCTTGCGCTTTGCGCAAGTCAGCCTGCGACGAAATCCAGCTTGGTGCTCGGTCCCGAGCGGTGCTGGAGGCGACGGTGGTTTCCTGCCATGGCTGAGATAAAGAACTTCACGCTGAATTTCGGACCGCAGCATCCGGCGGCGCACGGGGTGTTGCGTCTCGTGCTGGAGCTGGACGGCGAGGTGGTCCAGCGCGCCGACCCGCACATCGGGCTGCTTCATCGCGCTACCGAGAAGCTGGCTGAAACGCGCACGTACCTGCAGTCGGTACCGTACATGGACCGGCTCGACTACGTCTCGATGATGTCCAACGAGCACGCCTACGTCATGGCGATCGAGAAGCTGCTCGGCATCGAGGTCCCGGAGCGTGCGCAGTACATCCGCGTGCTGTTCGACGAGATCACGCGCGTCCTGAACCACCTGATGTGGCTCGGTGCCCATGCGCTCGACGTCGGCGCGATGACGGTGCTGCTCTACACATTCCGTGATCGCGAGGACCTGTTCGATTGCTATGAGGCGGTCTCCGGGGCGCGGATGCACGCAGCGTACTACCGGCCGGGCGGCGTCTATCGCGACCTGCCGGACCGGATGCCGCAGTATCGGGCGAGCAAGGTGCGCAACGAGCGTGGCACAACGGCGTTGAACGCCGTGCGCCAGGGGTCGATGCTCGACTTCCTCGATCGCTTCACGGAGCGCTTTCCCGGCTACGTCGACGAATACGAAACCCTGCTCACCGACAACCGGATCTGGAAGCAGCGCCTGGTCGGAATCGGCGTCGTCGATCCGGACCGAGCGAAGGCCCTGGGCCTTACCGGACCGATGCTGCGCGGCTCCGGCGTCGAGTGGGATCTGCGCCGGACCCAGCCGTACGAGGTCTACGACCGGCTCGAATTCGACATCCCCGTCGGCACCAACGGTGACTGCTACGACCGCTATCTTTGTCGCGTCGCCGAACTGCGCGAGAGCAACCGGATCATCAAGCAGTGCATTGCCTGGCTGCGCGACCATACCGGTCCTGTGATGGTCGCCAACTACAAGGTTGCACCACCGTCGCGGCTGGCGATGAAGTCCAACATGGAAGAACTGATCCACCACTTCAAGCTGTTCAGCGAAGGCATGCACGTCCCGCAGGGCGAGGCGTACAGCGCGGTCGAGCATCCGAAGGGCGAGTTCGGGATCTATCTCGTCTCCGACGGTGCCAACAAGCCCTACCGCCTCAAGATCCGTGCACCTGGCTTTCCGCACCTGCAGGCGCTCGACGAGATGGCGCGCGGCCACATGCTGGCCGATGTCGTTACCATCATCGGCACCCAGGACATCGTCTTCGGAGAGATCGACCGATGAGACCGTCCGCCCGACGGACCGGATGGCGCTCGACTTCCCGGTCGAAGGTGATCGCGCACCACGCCCGGACGCTGCAGCGATGAGTGCCGTACCGCGTACAGCGGCGCCGGCCGAGGTGCTGACCGAGGACCTGCGGCGCCGGATCGACCGCGAGTTGGCCAAGTACCCGGCCGACAAGAAGCAATCGGCGGTGATGGCGGCGTTGGCCATCGCGCAGCAAAGGGTCGGCTGGGTTTCACCGGAGGTGATCGATGCCGTGGCTCGCTACCTCGAGTTGCCGCCGATCGCCATCCACGAGGTCGCGTCGTTCTATGCGATGTATGCGACCGAACCGGTCGGTCGCTTCAAGATCGGCATCTGCACCTGCCTGCCGTGTGCGCTGCGCGACGGCGCAAAGGCCGGCGAGTACCTGAAGCAGCAGCTGGGTATCGACTACGGCGAGACCACCGACGACGGCCAGTTCACGCTGCTCGAGACCGAGTGCCTCGGCTCCTGCGGCGATGCTCCCGTCTGCCTGGTCAACAACCAGCGGATGGAAAGCTTCCTGGACAACGCACGGATCGACGCGCTGATCGCAGAACTGAGGGCCAGGAAATGAGCGCCGTGGTCGAAGACGCAACCGTCACCACCACCGCGCGCGACCTGCGGATCGACGCTGCGGTCCAGGAAACCTGCTTTCACGGTCGCCACATCGAGCCGCAGATCCTGGCCGGACTGACGTCTGCGGACGGCTGGCGGCTGAAGGACTACGAGGAGCGCGACGGCTACCGCGCGCTGCGCCGGATCCTGTTCGGGGCCGACGGCAAGCCGCCGATGACGCCCGAGCAGGTCATTGCCGAGGTCAAGTCGTCGGCGCTGCGTGGCCGCGGTGGTGCGGGCTTTCCGACCGGGCTCAAGTGGAGCTTCATGCCGGGCAAGTTCCCCGGGCAGAAGTACCTGGTCTGCATTTCCGACGAGGGCGAACCGGGGACGTTCAAGGATCGCGATATCCTGCGCTACAACCCGCACATCGTGATCGAGGGCATGGTCATCGCGGCCTACGCGATGGGGATCTCGGTGGGCTACAACTACATCCACGGCGAGATCTGGAGCACCTATGAGCGCTTCGAGGAGGCCCTCGAAGAAGCCCGCGCGGCCGGCTATCTCGGCGACAAGATCCTCGGCAGCGACTACTCGTTCCAGCTCCATGCCTACCACGGCTACGGCGCCTACATCTGCGGCGAGGAGACGGCGCTGCTCGAATCGCTCGAGGGCAAGAAGGGCCAGCCGCGGTTCAAGCCGCCGTTCCCGGCAAGCTTCGGGCTCTACGGCAAGCCGACGACGATCAACAACACCGAGACGTTCGCGGCCGTTCCCTGGATCATCCGCAACGGTGCGTCCAAGTACCTCGCGATCGGCCGACCCAACAATGGCGGCACCAAGGTGTTCTCGATCTCGGGCGACGTCGAGAAGCCCGGCAACTACGAGATCCCGCTCGGAACGCCGTTCGCGAAACTGCTGGAACTGGCCGGCGGGATGCGCGGCGGGCGCCGGATCAAGATGGTCATCCCCGGTGGGTCGTCGATGCCGGTGCTGCCCGGTGACGTGATGATGGCCACCGACATGGACTACGACTCGATCGCCAAGGCCGGCTCGATGCTGGGCTCGGGCGCCGTCATCGTCATGGACGAGACCCGCTGCGCCGTCAAGTGCCTCGAGCGTCTCTCCTACTTCTATTACGAGGAGAGCTGCGGCCAGTGCACGCCGTGCCGCGAGGGGACCGGCTGGCTCTACCGGATGGTCCACCGGATCGAGCACGGGCAGGGGCGGCCCGAAGACATCGACGAGTTGAATCGCGTGGCCGACAATATCCAGGGGCGGACGATCTGTGCGCTCGGCGATGCCGCAGCGATGCCCGTGCGCGCCTTCATCAAGCACTATCGCGACGAATTCGCCCACCACGTCGAGCACCGCCGCTGCGTGGTGCCGAGCTATATCTGACCGCCGCCATCCATGGTTGAACTCCAGATCGACGGGCGCAAGGTCGAAGTGCCCGAGGGCAGCATGCTGATGCATGCTGCCAACAAGCTCGACATCTCCATCCCGCACTTCTGCTATCACCGCAAGCTTTCGATCGCCGCCAACTGCCGGATGTGCCTGGTCGAGGTCGAGAAGGCGGCGAAGCCGCTGCCGGCATGCGCGACCCCGGTTTCGCCCGGGATGAAGGCCTTCACCCGCTCCGAGAGGGCAATCGAGGCGCAGCGGGGAGTGATGGAGTTCCTGCTGATCAACCACCCGCTCGACTGTCCGATCTGCGATCAGGGCGGCGAGTGCCAGTTGCAGGATCTCGCCGTGGGCTACTGCGCCTCGTCGTCGCGCTATCGCGAGGAAAAGCGCGTGGTGTTCCACAAGAACATCGGGCCGCTGGTGGCCGCCGAGGAGATGACTCGCTGCATCCAGTGCACGCGCTGCGTCCGCTTCGGCCAGGAGATCGCCGGGGTGATGGAACTCGGCATGGCCGGGCGCGGCGAGCATTCGGAAATCATGAGCTTCCTCGGCCGCTCGGTCGATTCCGAACTGTCGGGCAACATGATCGATATCTGCCCGGTCGGGGCGCTGACCAGCAAGCCGTTTCGCTACAGCGCGCGGACCTGGGAGCTGTCGCGGCGGCGCTCGATCGCCCCGCATGACTCGCTCGGGTCGAACATCATCGTCCAGGTCAAGCAGGACCGCGTGCTGCGGGTCCTGCCACTGGAGAACCCGTCGGTCAACGAGATGTGGCTGTCGGACCGCGATCGGTTTTCGTACGAGGGCATCCATTCCGCCGACCGCCTGCTCAAGCCGATGCTGAAGCAGGACGGACGCTGGCTGGAGGTCGACTGGGTCACCGCGCTCGACTACGCCGCGCAGTCGCTGGCCGGAGTCAAGCGCGACCATGGCGCCGAGGCGATCGGTGCGCTCGTCTCGCCCAACGCGACCACCGAGGAGATGTGGCTGACGCAGCGGCTGGTGCGCGGCATCGGTTCCGACAGTGTCGATTTCCGCCTGCGCCAATCGGACTTCTCGCTCGACCAGGCACGCCGTGGCGTCCCATGGCTGGGCCTGTCAATCGAAGAGATCGAGCCGCTCGAGTCGCTGCTGATCGTCGGCAGCTTCCTGCGCAAGGATCATCCACTGTTCGCTGCCCGGGTCCGGGCCGCGGCGCGTACGGGCACGGCGGTGATGGCAGTCCACGGCCTGGCCGAGGACTGGCTGATGCCGATGGCCGCGCAGTGGACCGTCGCCCCCGACCAGTGGAGCGCCGCGCTGATCGAGATCCTCGTCGCATGCGCCCGGGCCAAGGGCGGCCAGGCGCTACCCTCGCAGTACGACTCCGTGAACCCGTCGGAGTCGGCGCAGGCAATCGCCCGGGCCCTGGCCCGCGGTGAACGCAAGGCGATCCTGATCGGCAATGCGGCCGTCAATCATCCCGCTTATGGCCATATCGCGCGGCTGGTGCAGGCGATCGCACGGCTGACCGGCGCCCGGGACGGCGTCATCGGCGAAGCGGCCAATTCGGTCG
This sequence comes from Burkholderiaceae bacterium, assembly GCA_040510055.1. Classification (GTDB taxonomy): domain Bacteria; phylum Pseudomonadota; class Gammaproteobacteria; order Burkholderiales; family Burkholderiaceae_E; genus Lautropia. The sequence continues at coordinate 12,683 of JBEVJQ010000297.1, forward strand.
GTGGCTACCTCTCCGGCTGCCTGCCGGGGCAGACTGGCGGCAAGGGGCTCAATGCCCGCGCGATGCTGTCCAATCCGCGCAAGGCATACGTTCTGGTCGGTATCGAACCGAGCCTCGATGTCGCCGATCCGGTGGCCGCGGTCCGGGCGCTGGGCTCGGCCGCGACCGTGATCGCGCTGACCCCCTGGCGCTCGCCCGAACTGGAGGCCGTAGCCGATTGCCTGCTGCCGGTCGGCACCTTTGCCGAGACTGCCGGGTCGTTCGTCAACTGCGAAGGCCGGGTCCAGGCATTCAACGGCGTGATCCGGCCGGTCGGCCATGCGCGACCGGCGTGGAAGGTGCTGCGCGTCCTCGGCAACCAGCTCGGGCTGGCGGGGTTCGATTTCGACAGCGCCGAGGACGTGCGCCGCGCGGCGAGCGATTCCGGCCCCGATGCGACCACCCGCCCAGCGCTGGACAACTCGATCGAGGGCGACGCCTTGCCGCCCTATGAACGGGCGGGCGCCCCATTGCAGCGGCTCGCCGACGTTCCCTCGCACTTCGCCGACATGCTGGTGCGCCGTGCCTCGAGCCTGCAACTCACGCGCGAGGCCCAGGCGCCGATGGCATGGATGCGCGCCGACACGATGGCCCGACTGGGTGTCGCGGCCGGCGACCGCGTCCGCGTGGCCCAGGACGGCCAGGCGGTCGAACTCGAGGCAGGCCGCGATGACCGGCTGGCCGAGGGCGTGGTCCGAGTGCCGGCAGCACACGTCGCGACCAGTGGCTTGCCGCGGTCCTACGGCGCGATCGACGTGGAGCGGGCCCGATGACCTGGATCGATTCGCTGAATCAGGCTGGCCAGGCGAATCTCGGGTTCGCCTGGCCCGTGATCTGGAACCTGTTCAAGATCGTCTGCCTGGTGGCGCCGCTGATGATCCTGGTCGCGTACCTGACGCTCTGGGAGCGGAAGTTCATCGGTTTCATCCAGATCCGACTCGGCCCGAACCGGACAGGTCCCCTCGGCCTGCTGCAGCCGATTGCCGACGGCGTCAAGCTCATGTTCAAGGAGGTCATCCTCCCGACGCAGGCCAATTCGCTGCTTTACATCATCGGGCCGCTGATGGCGATCATGCCGGCGCTGGCCGCCTGGGTCGTGATCCCGTTCGGTCCCGACCGGGCACTTTCCAACATCAATGCCGGGTTGCTGCTGTTGCTGGCCATCACCTCGCTCGAGGTCTATGGCGTCATCATCGCCGGCTGGGCGTCGAACTCGAAGTACGCGTTCATCGGGGCGCTGCGCGCCTCGGCCCAGATGGTGTCGTACGAGCTGGCGATCGGCTTCGCGCTGGTGATCGTGCTGATGGTCTCGGGCAGTCTCAACATGACCGAGATCGTCAACGCCCAGGGGCGCGGCTGGTTCGCAGAGCGCGGGATCAACTTCCTGTCCTGGAACTGGTTGCCGTTGCTGCCGATCCTCGTCGTCTACTTCATCTCCGGCGTGGCCGAGACCAATCGGCATCCGTTCGACGTCGTCGAGGGCGAATCGGAAATCGTCGCCGGGCACATGATCGAGTACTCGGGAATGTCGTTCGCGATCTTCTTCCTGGCCGAATACGCCAACATGATCCTGGTGTCGGCGCTGGCCGCGATCATGTTCGTCGGCGGCTGGCAGCCTTTCATCCGGATCGACGCCGTGCCCGGTCCGCAGTGGCTCTGGGATTGGTTCTGGCTGTTCCTGAAGACGTTCTTCTTCGCGACGATGTTCCTGTGGATCCGCGCGAGCTTTCCGCGCTACCGCTACGACCAGATCATGCGGCTCGGCTGGAAGATCTTCATCCCGGTGACGCTGATCTGGCTGGTGGTGGTGGCGATCTGGATGCAGACACCGTGGAACATATGGAAATGAGAGGCC
>JBEVJQ010000298.1:0-3551 GCA_040510055.1 Burkholderiaceae bacterium
ACTGCTCGGCGCCCTCGCCCCTGCCCTGGGCCTGCAACACCCAGGCGAGCGACAGGCCGAGGGCGAGCATCCCGCCGAGATAGCCGAAGCTCCAGCCCCAGCCCGATACCTTGCCGAGCGCCTCGGCACGGGCGAGTTCCGGCAGGAACGCCCCGCACAACGCTTCGCCCATCGAGTAGGCGAAGTTCGAGATGATGATCAGCGTGGCCGCCAGCGCGACCTCGCCGCGCCCGCAGAGCGCGAGGCCGGCGGTGGCCGCGACACAGCCGATGGTGGCCGCGGCCAACCACTTCTGCTTGGGCCCGCGTCGGTCGGCGGCGGCGCCGATCGCCGGCATGGCCAGCATCACCAGCAGGTTCGAGACTGCGAGGGTCGCGGTCCAGGCGAGGGTCGCCCACTCGGTCGCGCCAGCGATAACGCCGACGAAATAGGCATTGAAGACGGCCGTGAGCACCACCGTCGTGTAGCCGGAGTTGGCGAAATCGTAGCCGGCCCAGGCAAGCACCTCGCGGCGCTGGACTCCGGGGTTCAGCGCGCGGCGGTCGAAGAGGGCCATCCGGTCAACCAGAACCACAACAGGCCCAGCAACTCGTGGCAGCTGGCGTAGCTCACTTGCAGCGCGTCGTTGCTCGGCCAGAACATCTGCCAGGCCGCCCGCCAGGACTTGCCCATGAAGCCGTAGGGCGCGACGACGACGTCGAAGCCCTGGCGCCGGAACAGCTCCTCGGCGCGCCGCATATGTACGGCATGGGTGACCAGCAGGATCCGCCGGATGCCTGCCGGCTGCAGGATCCGGGCGGTGAACGCGGCGTTCTCGGCGGTATCGCGCGACTGGGTCTCGAGCCAGCGGACGCGAACGCCGAAGTCTTTCTCGATCACGTCACGCGACATCTCGGCCAGCGCCGAGCGCGACGGTCGGACGACGCCACCGCTGACGAGGATCGGCAGCCCGGTCAGTTTCGCGACCCGGGCGGTATGCAGCGCACGTTCGAGCGTGTCGCCCTGAAGCCGTTCCTTGCGATTGCTGCCCGGGCCGTCCCCGGCGGCGCCACCGGTCAACATGACGATCGCCTGCGGCGCCGTTGCCGGCGCCAGCTTCCAGTCGGCGGCCCGCCCCCGCGGCAGCCGATCGCCGATCGGGTCGAGCTCGACGTACGGCGCCTCGAGCCAGTTGGCCAGCGCACCGGCGACCGGCCAGGTCGAGATCGCGAGCGCCAGGATCACGCCGGTGGCGGCCAGGATCCGCCCGAGGCGCTGCGACAGGGGCCGATCGGTGGCGCTTTGCCAAGCCCGGCGGCGCCGTCCCCCGCGCGGCAGACAGAGCAGCAGCACCCCGAGCAGTGCGACCAGCAGAAAGCCGGTCGGCGGCAGCAGCAGCGTGCCGACGAGCTTCTTTAGCGCGAATTCGTTCAAGCCGCGCGGTGTTCAGCGGGAAGTCGTGTCGACCGCGCCGCGCAGCTGCTCGAGCGCGGCAGGATCCTCGATCGTCGTCAGGTCGCCGGGATCACGACCTTCGGCGATCGCCTGGATCGAGCGGCGCAGCACCTTGCCCGAGCGGGTCTTCGGCAGCACGGTGACGAAGTGCACGCGCGAAGGTCGAGCAACGGCGCCGAGCTGGCGATCGACCACCTTCATCAACTCGCCCTCGAGCGCCAGCCGGTCGCCGGCGGATGCCGCCGCGCCCGGATCGCGGAGCACGGCGAAGGCCATCGCCAGCGGCCCCTTGAGCGCGTCGGCCACGCCGACCACGGCGCATTCGGCAACGGCCGGATGACTGGCTATCGATTCCTCGATCTCGCGCGTGCCGAGGCGGTGCCCGGCGACATTGATGACGTCGTCGGTCCGGCCGAGGATGAACGTGTAACCGTCGCGATCGACCGTTCCCCAATCGAACGTCGAATAGACCTCGCGCCCCGGCACCGACCGGTAATAGGTTTCGACGAAGCGGCCGTCGTCGCCCCAGATGGTCTGCATGCAGCCCGGTGGCAGTGGCGGCACGATCGCCAGCACGCCCTTCTCGCCGGCGCTCACCGGCTCGCCGCTGCGCTCGTCGAGCAGCTGCACGTCGAACCCCGGCATCGGCACGCCCGGGCTGCCCAGCCGCGTGGGCATCGGATCGACCCCGTCAAATCCGTTGGCCACGCAGAGAATCGGCCAGCCGGTCTCGGTCTGCCAGTAGTTGTCGATGATCGGCACCCCGAGCCCATCGGCGATCCAGCTCGCCGTCGGCTCGTCGAGCGGCTCTCCGGCGAGGAACAGCGCCCGCAGGCTCGACGTGTCGTGGCGACGGAGCAGCGTCGGATCCTGCTTCTTCAGCACGCGGATCGCCGTCGGCGCCGAGAACATCACGCTGACCCGGTGGCGCTCGACGACCTGCCAGAGGACCGCGCCATCGGGACGGACCGGCGTCCCTTCGTACAGGACCGTGGCCATGCCGGCGAGCAGCGGACCATAGACGATGTAGGAGTGACCGACGACCCAACCGATGTCGCTGGTCGAGAAGAAGGTCTCGCCAGGATGGCCCTGGAAGATGTGCTTCATCGACGAGGTCAACGCCACGGCGTGGCCGCCGACATCGCGCTGCACGCCCTTGGGCTTGCCCGTGGTCCCGGACGTGTAGAGGATGTAGCTCGGCTCGTTCGACTCGAGCCACGCAACCGGCACGTCGGCATCGGCATGCGCCCGGCTTGCCGTGGCGTAGTCGTGGTCGCGGTCGGCGACGCGCGCCAGTGGTGCCAGGCCGCGATCGACGAGCAGCACCGCCGCCGGTTTGTGACGACTGCGCTCGATCGCCTCGTCGAGCAGCGGCTTGTACGGGACGACCTTGCCGGCACGCGAGCCGGCATCGGCACTGACGACCACCTTGGGCGTGGCATCGTCGATCCGATTGGCCAGGCTGACAGCGGCAAAGCCACCGAAAACTACCGAATGGATTGCGCCGATCCGGGCGCAGGCGAGCATTGCGAACACCGCCTCCGGGATCATCGGCATGTAGACCAGCACCCGGTCGCCGCGACCGACGCCCAGCGACTGCAGCGTTGCCGCCATCCGATTGACCTCGCGCGCCAGTTCGGCGAAGGTCCAGGTCCGCTCGTTGATGTCCGCGGCGCCGACCTCGGTGGAGATATGGATCAGCGCCGGGCTATCGGCCTGCGTCGCCAACCAGCGATCGACGGCGTTGTGGCACAGATTCGTCGTCCCGCCGACGAACCAGCGAGTGAAAGGCAGCCGACTCGCGTCCAGTATCTGGCGCGGCTTGTCCTGCCAGTCGATCAGCTCGGCCTGCTCGGCCCAGAAGCCTTCCGGGTCGGCGATCGTACGGCGATGGAAATCGCGGTAGTCCATTGATCTCCCCTGTCTCTGTCCCGCGACCGGATGACATCGGCCCGGAGTACGTCCGCATCGCGTGACCCCGGACAAGAATGGGGTTCAATGTGTCCGCACGGCTGATCCGTGCAACAAAGAGGCGTTGGGTAATCTGTTTTCGGGCATCTATCCGAGCTGACGCTATAGTTGCCGTCAGCCCATCAGCCCACCATCACCCATCGGAC
>JBEVJQ010000299.1:0-5135 GCA_040510055.1 Burkholderiaceae bacterium
GTGGACGACGAACGACGCGAGCTCCTCTCCAGCGAGGGCGGCGGCCCCGTCCGCAACTGGGGCCACCGGATCACGATCGAGCCGCGTGGCACGCGGGCGCGCTACACCGACGAGGTCGACATCGCCGCCGGGCCGCTGACGACGGTCTCGGGTGACGTGCCGATCCTCGACGGCGTCGACCTGGCCGGGATGAATATCGACATCAAGCAGGCGCGCAAGGTCGCCGACGCGATGCTGCCGGTGGCCAACAAGGATCTCGAGCGGCTCGGAATCAAGCTGGTCGCGACCTATCCGTTCTCCGGCCAGATGCTGTTCTGCCGCAAGCCGATCGCCGGCCTGGCCGACATCAAGGGGCTCAAGGTCCGCACCAACGGGCCGTCGGCTTCCGACCTGGTCAAGTCGCTGGGCGGCCAGCCGGTTTCGCTCGCGTTCGGCGAGGTCTACACCGCGCTCGAGCGCGGCACGGTCGATTGCGGGATCACCGGTGCCGGCTCAGGCAATGGCGTCAAGTGGCCCGAAGTCACCACGCACCTGTACACGCTGCCGGTGTCGTGGTCGACGTCCGGGTACTACGTCAATCTCGGCTGGTGGAAGAAGCTCGATCCGGCGATCCGGGAGCAGTTCGAGAAGACCTTCGCCGAGATCCAGGATGCCCAATGGGCGCTGGGCGTCGAGGCCACGACCGACGGCGTGGCCTGCAACGTCGGCCAGGCCGCTGGCTGCAAGGTGCACACGCTGGTCAAGCGACCGATGGCCGAGGTCAAGCCCGAGGCCGACGTCACCGCGGTGCTGAAGAAAGCGGTCGTCGACGATGTCGTGCCTGGCTGGATCAAGCGGTGCGGCGATCGTTGTGCCAAGGTCTATGCCGAGGTCATCGCGCCCGTGACGGGCATTCCGTATACGCCGCGCTGAGCGCCGCGAACCCGGATCGGGCAAGCGGGCCAACCGTGTATCGAGCGCTGTCGTGGCTCAGCCGTCGGGCGATGACCGTCGCCGGCTGGTGCTACCTGCTGATCACGGCGCTGATCTGCTTCGATGTCGTCGCGCGGCGGCTGCTCGGGTTCTCGACCGAGGCGACGTCCGAAATCACCGGCTATCTGATGGCGATCGGGATGAGCTGGGGGCTGGCCGGGACGCTGTTCGAGCGCGGCCATGTGCGGATCGACGTCCTGGTCCAGAAGTTGCCGCTCGGCCTGCGGGTCTGGTTGCACCTCGCCTCGCTGCTGGCGCTGCTGATCGCCACCGGCTTCTTCGTCTATGGGGCGGCATCGTTGGCGATCGACTCGTGGGAGCTGAGCGCGACCGATCTGTCGGCGATGCACACGCCACTGGCCGTGCCGCAGGGGCTGTGGGCCGGCGGCCTGGCCCTGCTGCTGCTCGCCGGACTGGCGATCGGCGCCCGGGCGCTCGGACACCTCTTCGGCGGGGATCCGGCCCGTCTCGATGCGATGCTGTTGGCGCGCACGGACATGGACGAGGCAGCCGAGACGCTCGAGGCCGTGGCCGAGTCGAAGCGAAACGAGGCCGAGTCGCCGCGGGCCATGGCCCCGTCGCCTGGGGACGACTCCGAGTCGAAGCGGGATGGCTCCGAGTTCAAGCGGGACGACTCCGAGTCGAAGCGGGACGACCCTGAGTCGAAGCGGGACGACCCTGAGACGAAGCGGAACGAACGGTTTCCGCGGAAGCGCGATCCTCGATGATCGCCATCGTCTTCATCGTCGTCATGGGCCTGGTGATCGGCCTGTCGTCGTTGTTCGGGGACCAGTCAGCGACGACCGCGGCCACGACCGTCCCATGGTGGGCGCTGGTGGCGGTGCTGGTCGCCTTCATCGGCTTCTTCGCCGGCGGGATCTACGTCGGTGCCGCGCTGGCGGTGCTCGCCTTGCTGGTCGGTTTCACGCTGTCCGACCGTCCATTCTGGAACTTCATCGGCGAGATGATCTGGGGGCCGTCGACCAACTTCGTCCTGGTCTCGGTGCCGTTGTTCCTGCTGATGGGCGAGATCATGCTCCGGGCCGGCCTGTCGGAGCGCCTCTATCGTGCCCTCAACGTCTGGATGGGACGGCTGCCGGGCGGGCTGCTGCACACCAATATCCTGTCGTGCGGCGTGTTCTCCGCGGTGGCGGGCTCGAGCGTGGCGACCGCGGCGACGATGGGTTCGGTCGCGCTCCCGTACTTCGAGCGCAGCCACTATCCGCCGAAGCTGGTGCTCGGCTCGCTCGCTGCCGGCGGCGCACTCGGCAACCTGATCCCGCCCGGGATCACCTTCATCATCTACGGACTGATCACCGAAACCTCGGTCGGCGCGCTTTACCTCGCTGCCGTCGGGCCCAGCATCCTCGTGGTGCTGCTGTTTACCGCCGTGATCCTCTGGTACAGCTTTCGCCTCGGGCTGCATGGCGATGCCGCAGCGGTCCGCGCCAGCTGGCGAACGCGGCTCGCGAGTCTGACGGACCTGGTGCCGACGCTGCTGCTGATCGGTCTCGTCCTCGGAACGATCTACGCCGGCTGGGCCACCCCCACCGAGTCGGCCGCACTCGGCGTGGCCGGCAGCCTGGTGCTGGCGCTGGTCGACGGCAAGCTGCGCTGGTCGATGCTGGCCGAGTCGATGCACGCCACCGCGCGAACGACGTCGATGATCGCGCTGATCCTTTTCGGCGCCTATTTCCTCAACTACATCCTGTCGGCACTGGGCATTCCGCAGATGCTGGCCAAGTACCTGACGGGGCTGCCGCTGCCCGGTTGGGGGATCATGCTGATCATCATCGGCTTCTATCTCGCGCTCGGCACCTTCATGGAAGGGATGTCGATGGTGATCACCACCATCCCGTTGCTGTTCCCGGTGGTGAAAGCGCTGGGTTACGACCCGGTCTGGTTCGGGGTCGTGATCACCATGCTGGTCGAGATCGCGATGATCAGTCCGCCCGACGGCACGGTACTCTACGTCCTGCAGGGAATGCGGCGGCAGCCGGGGCCGATCACCGACGTGTTCTCCGGCGTGTTGCCGTTCATGCTGGTCTACATGCTGGCGATCGTAGTGCTGATGATCTTCCCCGCGATCGCACTTTGGTTGCCGGCCGTCGCCATGTGAGGACGATGATGGAACCGTTGGCATTCGCTTGTGAGACGCTCGAGGGCGGCCAATCGCGGCTGGCGGAAATTCGCAGCTTCTCGCCGTCCGCGCTGGTGATCGCCGGCTGGACCGGCCGCGATGCCGCGGCGATCAGCCACCACATCGAAGAGCTCGCGGCGCTGGGTGTGCCGCGGCCGTCGCGCGTGCCGCTCTACTATCGGGTCGCCGCCCAGTTGCTGACGCAGTCGCCGACGATCGAGGTCCTGGGCGAGGACAGTTCCGGCGAGGTCGAGCCGGTGCTGTTCGTCTGCGATGGCCAGTGCTGGCTCACCGTTGGCTCCGATCACACCGACCGCAAGGTCGAAGCGTACTCGGTAGCCGTGTCGAAGCAGCTCTGTGCCAAGCCGCTGGCTGCGGCCGCCTGGCGCTGGGACGACGTCGCCGGCCATCAGGACGCGATCGAGTTGCGCTCGCGGATCTACGAGCGTGGTCGCTGGGTCGACTATCAGCGCGGCACGCTGGCCGAGATCCGGCCCCTGGCCGAACTGCGCGACGGCTTCGAGACCGATTCGGTCGAAGGCCTCGTGATGACTTGCGGGACGCTGCCCGCGGTCCCCGACGAATCGGGAAGCGGTGTACGGCCGGCGACGCAGATGGAACTCGAGCTCCGCGATCCGGTGCTGGGTCGGCGAATCGTCCAGCGCTATTCGGTTCGGACGCTGCCGATGGTGGCGTGAGCGGCCGGGCGTGAGCAGCCGGATGAGCGCGCGTGAGCGGCCGGTCCTGCGGATCGCGCCGAGAACGCCGATGACACCCGCCGGACATCGCGGCTTGCAGGGGTGGTCGATGCACCCGTAAGGCGCCACCGGGCACCGTCATGGGGCTGCACTGGACATGGGGCTGCACTGAACTAGACCGAACGTCTACCCTCGGACTAGAACTCTATGTCGAGCTCGTCGATGTCGTCGGGTTCGAGTCGCGCCGCCGCGATCCACTCCACCATGTCCGGCAGCGCCATGATGGTTTCGCAGTAGCCGGCGCTCAGCCGGTCGAGCTTCACGTCGTAGGAGGCGAAGCGCGTCACCACGGGGGCATAGATGGCATCGGCCATGCACGGCTTGGCGCCGAACAGGTACGGGCCACCGTAGCGCTCGAGGCAGTCCTGCCAGATCTCGACGATGCGGTCGATGTCGGTCTGCGCCCGCTCCCAGATCTTGAAGCCGGGGAAGTGCCCTTTGAGGTTCATCGGCAGCGCCCCGCGCATCGCCGAGAAGCCCGAATGCATCTCACCGCAGATCGCACGGCAGTAGGCGCGGGCGGCGCGATCGGCCGGTAGCAGGCCGGCTCGGGGCCTGACCTCATTCAGGTACTCTCCAATCGCCAACGTGTCCCAGACCTCGATGCCGTCATGCGTGAGACACGGCACCTTGATCGACGGGGCGAGCAGCAGGATCTCGGCCTTGATCGCCGGGTCGTCGGGCGCGATCCACTTTTCTTCGAACGGCAATTTGGCCAGGCGTGCCAGGAGCCAGCCACGGAGCGACCACGACGAGTAGTTCTTGCTGGTGATCGCCAATGTGGTCGCCATGCTGGAGCCCCCGTTGCTGACGCATTTGGACATACCTGCGCAAACGCTGTGCCAGCCTGAACCCGATCTCGGGCCAGATCGGGACAGCTGGCCCGTAACTTGCACCGCCACGAGGGTGGACCGGTCCTCGAACAGCCCGATGCTCTATCACGCCTACCAGACCCAATCCGACCTGTTCGAGCCCTGGCGAGCCTTCGCCGAACTCGGTGCCGAGGCGCTGGCCCAGCCAGCGTTCGGCAGTAGCCGGCTCGCGCGCAGCTTCGCGGCTGCGCTGGAGGTGTTCGCGGTGGCGCGGCTGACGCATTCGCGCCCGCACTACAGCATCGGCACCGTTGCCGTCACTGGCCACGAGGGGCGGGTCGCGGTGATCGAGGAGGAAGTCTGCAAGCTGCCTTTCGGCACCCTGCTGCGCTTTCGCCGCCAGGGCGTCGGCCCGCAACCCCGGGTGCTGATCGTGGCTCCGATGTCAGGACA
>JBEVJQ010000300.1:0-2702 GCA_040510055.1 Burkholderiaceae bacterium
GCGGGCGGAGCCGGCGACGGCGGGCCTCAGGCGAGTGATCGCCGACGCAGTCGTCGCCGGATGAACCGCGCCGGATCGATGGCTGCTGCAAGCGACGCCTCGACGATCGGTGGCTCATGGTCGACGGCGGCGGCGATGACCTCGGCGCCGATCTGCGACCACAGCAGCCCGCGTCCGCCCAGGCCGGTCAGCACGAAAAGGCCCGGACGCACGGGGTAGGGGAGGCGGTCGTTGCGGCTGTGTTCGGCCGCCTTCGCCGCCAGCATCGACTGGTCGGGGACGGCCCCGATCAGCGGCAAATGGTCGAGAGGATCGAACCGCGGCGCCGGCTCGGACAGGCGCCAATGGCAGGCAATCTCGGGACCGGGCTCGGACAGCGATGGCCCCGAGAGCGTGCCGGTGACGACGCGGGGCGGCAACTCGATCCTGAAGTCCTCACCGCGACTGCGCGAGCCGCCAACGATCCGCGCGCCTCCCGTGGCTGGTGCCGGGCTGTGAAAAGTGCCGATCGCAACCCGACCGAGGTCGATTCGTCCTGCCGGTGTCCACGGCGGGAGCAGCCCGCTCAACGGTCCGTGACCGGGGCAGGCGATGACGACGACACCGAACGGACCGGTCCGGGCGCCATCGCCCAGAATGCCCCACCATTGGTCGCCGTCGCGATCGAGCGCCGCAACGACGTGGCGGAGACGCACCGTGATCGCCGGGTCGGCGACGACCCGGTCGAACCAGGCAGCGGTGTCGAGCAGCCCGCAGCGATCGAAGCGGATCGACGCTGCGCCGTCGGCCCGTGCCAGTTCGGCCGGCCAACCGACGAGCAGGCGCGTGCGGTCGCTGGCGGCTGCGATGCGCTGATCGCGACCGCACCAGTGCATCGCGGCGCCATAGCGGTCGCGCAGCCGCCAGGCGATCAGCAGCGCCGACCGGGCCAGTCGGGTCCGTTCGTTGGTGTCGGCCGATAGCGCCGGATGGTGGGCGGCCAGCGGCACGTCGACCAGCGCCCCTCCCGGCCGGTCGCTGCCATCGACGATCAAGACTCGATGGCCGCGGCGAGCGAGGGCGGTCGCAGTCGCCAGCCCAGCGAGTCCTGCGCCGACCACGAGGCACGCTCCGGGCGCCGGGGCCACCTGCCCGGCGGACTCGCTTGGCCAGGCAGCCCTGGTCGGCCCGGCAGCCTCGATCACCCCCGCGGCTGCGACCGCTGCCCTTGCAGCGCCGCTCCGGATGCCGCGGCTCTTCGGCGCCGGATCGAACCAGGCCAGCAATCGCCTGCGGTCGGCAGTCCCAAGCCCGATCGCGAACGTCAGCGTCGAATGCGAACCGTCGATCTCGACGCGCTGAAGCCCCTGACAGGCCAGCGGTTGCTGGTCGCGAATCCGCATTCGCGCCCGCTCTCGCAGCCCGGGGGGTAACGGCGCCGCGGGGTCGCCGGCAAGCACTGCCGGCAGGACGGTGACGCTGTCGAGCAGCCAGAGGCCGTGGCCCGACGGCGACGCGCCCCTCGTCCCCGTGGCTCTGAAGCAGGCAATTATCGGGGCCTCGGTCGAACCCGCGCCGCGATCGGCAGTCATTCGTGCTAGTGTCGTCGGTCGCGATGATGCGCGCCGCTCTCGGCGCGACGAAATGGTGCGCGCCGCTTTCGGCGCCACGGGATGGGTGCGCGCCGGCTTCGGCGCGACCGCATGATGCGCGCGGCTCGGCGCGCGACGGCATTCGCATGGCAGATTGGCTCGATAACCGACACGCTATCGTCACCGGCGCAGCTCGCGGGATCGGCTTCGCCGTCTCCCAGACGCTGGCGCTGCTCGGCGCGCGCGTGCTGCTGGTCGACAACGGTTGCGCAATCGACGGTTCGCCTGAGGATCCGGCCGTCACCGAACTGGCTGCCGCCCGCGTGCCCGGTTCCGAGTCGCTCGCGCTCGACGTGGCCGCTCCCGGTAGCGGCAAGGCAATTGTCGATGCCGCGATCGAGGCGTTCGGCGCCGTGGACCTCATCATTCATGCCGCCGGAATCCAGGCTGCGACCGATGACGGCGCGACGTCGCGCGAGATGCTGGAGCAGGTGCTGGCTGTCGACGTCCTCGCCGCCGCCGAGCTGTTCGAAGCGGCATTGCCACGGTTTCGCGCGCAGCATGCCGAGGGCCGGTTGCCCGGGGCCATTGTCTCGCTGGTCTCGGCCGAGGCGGTCTACGGTGATCCGGACTTGTTCGTCGAGGCGGTCGGCAAGGGCGCGTTGCTCGCCCTCACGCGGTCGATGTCGCATCGGGTCGCACCGCTGGGTGTCGGCTGCAATGCGGTCATCCCGATGGCCGGAACACGGCAGCTCGACAACGGGCGGAAGTTCAGCAGCGAACGCCAGGCCTTCCATCGCGCGATGAGACCGCTGGCGCCGACCTCGGTGGCGAACCTCATTGCGTGGCTCTGCACGCCGCTGGCCGCCGGCATCAACGGCCAGGTATTCATGGCCCGCGGCCGCGAGATCCTGTTGTTCTCGCAGTCGCGGCCGGCCGAGTCGTTTTTCCAGTCGCAACTGCTCGAGCCCGACGAACTGGCGCAGTCGATGAAGGAAATCCGACGCGAACTGACCGACGACTGGACCGTGCCCGATGCCTTCGGCAACGACCCGGTACCCTGAGCACCGGCTAGCCGAATTGCGGATCCGAGATCCGATCGCCCGAGAGTCTCCCGACATGTCTGAAATC
>JBEVJQ010000301.1:0-3935 GCA_040510055.1 Burkholderiaceae bacterium
TCCGGTTCCAGCGCGGACTGATCACCAGTTCATTGATGCAGACATGGGTTGGCGCAGTCACGGCATAGTGCACGGCGGCGGCCACGTCCTCGGGCTTGAGCATTCGCGCGATATCGATCTCCGAGGGCGGTACCGGACGGCTGCGCAGGATCGGCGTGGCGACCTCGCCGGGGCAGACCAGCGTCGCGCGGATGCCGTTGCGGCCCTCCTCGCAGTTGAGGCTCTCGACGATCGAGGCCAGCCCGAACTTGGTGGCGCTGTAGGCCGCGCCGGTGAAGTCCGTGAAGCGCCACCCGGCCCACGAGCCGATGACCACGATCGAACCCGAGCCGCGCTCGCGCATCCCCGGCAGCACGGCGGCGATGCACGATGCCACGCCTTCGAGATTGATCCGGCAGACCTTGGCGAAGCCCGCGCTGTCGAGGTCCTTCCACCGGCGCTGCGGGACATTGATACCGGCCGAACAGACGAGGGCCTCGATCGGATCGTGGGTCGCCAGTGATCGCGCGACGCGACCGACGGCCGCGGAATCGGCGACGTCGAGCGGTGCCGACACCGCGTCAGTGGCGCCGGCAGCGGCAAGGTGCTCGACCGCGGCGCGCAATTCGGCATCGCGCCGGCCCGAGACGGCAACCCGGAAGCCGGACCCGGCCAGCAGGCGTGCCGATTCGAATCCGATGCCGGTGGCGCCACCGGTGATCCAGGCGAGGCGTCGTTCGTTGCTGGCCATTCTTGTTCCCTGGTAGAGGTCATCCCCGATGGCAGCGGGCCACTGCGCCCGTCGGGTCGCGCGCAGGCGCTACATTACCGCGATTGTGCTTCGCGTTCGTTGCGGAGCAAGGCAAGGTGCAAGGAGCCGCGATGAGCCTCGACCCGCAAGCCCGTAACCTGCTCGACCTGGTAGCCGCATCGGGTCGGCCACCATGGGAGCAACTGCCAGTCGCCGAGGCGCGGGCCGACTACCTCGGGCGGCGGCACGTGGTGCAGCCACCGCCACCCGATGTTGCCCGGGTCGATGAGCTGACGATCGCATCGGGCCGGCACGAGTTGGCTGCTCGTCACTATCGGCCCGTCGGCACGGCCGATGCCGACGTCCTTCCGGCGCTGGTCTATTTCCATGGCGGGGGCTGGACGATCGGCGACCTCGACTCCCACGACACGCTCTGCCGCTCGCTCGCCAACGGTGCCGGCTGCGCGGTGGTCAGTGTCGACTACCGATTGGGGCCCGAGAATCGTTTTCCCGCCGCTGTCGCCGACGCGCTTGCGGCCTTCGACCGGATCGCCGGCGGGGCCGCTGATTTCACCATCGATCCGGGGCGGATCGCGGTCGGCGGCGACAGCGCTGGCGGAAATCTCGCCGCCGTTGTGGCGCTGGCCTGTCGCGATCGTGGCGGTCCGCGACCGATGTTCCAGTTGCTCATCTATCCGGCCACCGACATGCGGCTGAGCCACGACTCGCATCGCCGCAATGGCGACGGCTACCTGCTCACGGCCTCGCTCGTGGAATGGTTCCGGGGGCAGTACATCGACGATCCGCGCCACTACCTCGACTGGCGGGCGTCGCCGCTGCTGGCGACTCGTCATGACGGCCTGCCGCCGGCGCTGATGTTGACGGCCGGGTACGATCCGCTGGTCGACGAAGGCGACGAGTACGCCGACCGGCTCGCAGCCAGCGGCGTTCCCGTCGAGCGGGTGCGCTTCGACCGCCAGATCCACGGCTTCATCACGATGGGCCGGATGCTGGACGACGCGGGCGTGGCCATCGAGCGCTGCTCCCGGGCGCTGCGGCAGGCGTTCGCCGGGCGCCGTTGAGCGCTGGCCGGCGCTGATCCGGGCCTGTGAGCGCTGGATCCGGACCTGTGAGCGCTGGTCGGACCTGCGGGCGCTGACCGGACCTGTCGGCGCTGACCGGACATGCCGGCGCTGATCGGACCTGCCGGCGTTGATCGGCGCACCGTTGCCGATCGATGGCGGGCAACCCATCCGCCGCTGAACCCGCGCCGACCGCCGGTCCGGACCCGGACGCGGTGACGCTAGCACCCTGATAGGGTGCGACGATGAGCACGACGAATCTGCAGCGGCCGCCCGATACGGCCCGCCGATCCGAGCCCGAAACCCGGCGACCGGCTTCGGCTTTGGCTTCGGCGTCAGATTCGGCGTCGGCTGCGGCCGTGGCTGCGGCTGCGGCTGCGGCTGCGGCGGGCGCGAAAGCGCTGCGCGCGGCTGCCGCCCATCCCGCGACTACCGCCACCGGCGCCGGTTCCTCGGTCGTCGCCGGTTCCGCTATCGTCGCTGGTTCCGCTGTCGTTGCTGGTCCCGCTTTCGGCGCTGGTCCCGCCGTCATCGCTGGTTCCGCTGTCGTCGCCAGTGCCGCTGTCCCAGCCGGATTGGCTGTTCCCGCCGTTTCCGCGGCTGTCGACGGTCACGCGGTCGCCGGCAACCTCGAGGGCACAGCCACGGGCCGCAGCAAGCTCGGTCGCCCGGGCCGTGCACTGAACATCGTCGACCTGCTCAACGGCCTGATCGACGATCGCCTTATCGCCCCCGAGACCGCGGCCACGTTGTCGCGCGACGCCAGTTTGTCGACGGCCGACCGGCACCCGTTGCAGATGATCGCCGAACGAAAGCTGCGCGCGATCGACGCGCCGAATCCGGCGCTCGACCTGGACTTCCTTTGCCAATGGCTGGCGGGCCGGCTCGACATCGAGTACCGCCGGATCGACCCGCTGAAGGTCGACTTCTCGCGGATCGGCGACGTCATGTCCGGGACTTATGCCAGCCGCTACCGGATCCTGCCGCTCGAGGTCAATGTCGGCGAAGTGGTGATCGCCACGGCGCAGCCGTTCGTCACCGACTGGGCCGACGAGATCTCTCGGACGCTGCGCAAGGACGTGCGTGTCGTCCTGGCCAACCCGATCGAGCTGCAGCGCTACCTGGTCGAGTTCTTCAGTCTGGCGCGGACCATCCGCAGCGCGCAGAAGTCGGGCGGGGCCGCGGTCCAGAACAACTTCGAGCAGCTGGTCGAACTCGGCCGCAGCGGCAAGAGCTTCGACGCCAACGACCAGCACATCGTCACCATCGTCGATTGGCTCTGGCAGTACGCCTTCGAGCAGCGCGCGAGCGACATCCACATGGAGCCGCGCCGCGATCTCGGCGTGGTCCGGTTCAGGATCGACGGCGTGCTGCACAACGTCTACCAGGTGCCCCCTGGCGTCCTGTCGGCGATGACCAGCCGCATCAAGCTGCTGGGCCGGATGGACGTGGTCGAGAAGCGCCGACCGCAGGATGGCCGGATCAAGACTCGCGCAGGCAACGGCAAGGAGATCGAGCTGCGGCTCTCGACCATGCCGACCGCCTTCGGCGAGAAGCTGGTGATGCGGATCTTCGACCCGGACGTGCTGGTGCTCGACTTCGCGCAGCTCGGCTTCGGCGACAGCGACCTGCGCCGCTGGCACGAGATGACGCGACGTCCGAACGGGATCGTCCTCGTCACCGGCCCGACCGGCTCGGGCAAGACCACGACGCTCTACACCACGCTGAAGTAACTCGCGATCGAATAGGTCAACGAGACCACGCTCGTAGATCCGATCGAGATGGTGGAGCCGAGCTTCAACCAGATGCAGGTCCAGTCGTCGATCGACCTGACGTTCGCGGGCGGCATCCGCGCGCTGATGCGCCAGGATCCGGACATCATCATGGTCGGCGAGATCCGTGACCTCGAGACCGCCGAGATGGCGATCCAGGCGGCACTGACCGGCCACCTCGTCCTCTCGACATTGCACACCAACGACGCCCCGAGTGCGATCACGCGGATGCTCGACCTGGGCGTGCCGTCGTACCTGATCAACTCGACCCTGATCGGCGTTATGGCGCAGCGGCTGGTGCGCACGCTGTGCCCGGCCTGCAAGCAGCCCGATGACGGCGTGACGCGCGAG
>JBEVJQ010000302.1:0-16597 GCA_040510055.1 Burkholderiaceae bacterium
TCGGTGTCGCGACCGCCGGAGTCGCTGCCCAGACTGCAGCTAGCGATGTCCCGACGCTGCGGCCCGGTATACCGACGGCCGCCAGGCCGGCGGCCGTGGCGTCGCCGCTGTTCGAGCGCGCGTCGGGCAAGGCCGCGATGGCGGGCAAGCGCTCCGATGACGGCGGCCACTCGTCCGGTGACGCCGTCTGCCTGGCGATCACTCACCTGCTGCTGTCCCCGCCACCGGCCTTGGCGAGCGCGGCGGTCACCAGCCTCGCCGGAGCCGAACACGCTGGCTGGAATATCTCCGGGCCGCCCAAAGCGCCGCACCGGTATTCGCCGGCTGCCGCGCGAGCCCCGCCTCGCGCTGCGCGATCGGCTGAGGCCTGACCTCTCGCTCGTGAGCGGCTGAGCCGCTTGCAGCGATCCTCTGCCCGCCTGGCAGCGACCACCTGAGCGCTCCTCGCTCGACGATCGACGACCTGCGCCGCTGACGACTTGGCCACCGACGACCTGTGCCACCGCCAATCGGGTGGCTGGCGGTCGTCGTCGCCGAGTGCTGTTCTCCTGGCTGGCTCCGCATCCCGTGGCCCCTCGTTGAGGTTCCACTTTCCGGCCCGTTCATACGGAAACGGAACAGGCCCGATGGGCACGGAACACGGCGGGCCAGGGGACAGACGGGGGCGCGGGGAACGGGGGCAAGAGGTCATGGCTGATGCCTTGCGTCGACGCCCGCGTCTCGATCGTGAGACGCGCCCTCGAGTCCTAACGCGAGTCCTCCATGAACGGCATCCGTCCTGCCATGCGCAGTGGCGCTTCCTTCGAATCGCTCTGCGTCTCCAGTGTCCCTTCCTTCGAAACGCCCTGGATCTCCAGTGTCGCCTCCTCCGGAACGCTCTCCGTCTCCTCGGCCCAGGCACCTCGAGCCCCGTCATCGCCAGGTAGTCGACTCCTCCGGCCGCCTAACGATTCGCCGCCGAAGGCACCCTTATGCGCGCTGGCAGCCCTTGGCCTGGGTGCCTCCGTCCTCGTGCATGCATCGCATGCCATTGCCCAGTGGCAGGAGCTTCCGGCTGCGGCCGGCGCGCCCGGATCGGCAGCAGCACCCGGGACTGGGTGGGTCGCCGGGGTCGTCGCCAACGTCGGCTATTCGACGCGCAGCCTCGCGCTGGGCTCGCGCGACCAGGGGCTCGGTCTCGGGCACAGTGACTTCTCGGCGCGGGGACCGCTGGGCAGGAATCTGAGCGGGCAGCTGACGGCCGTAGCCCAGACGCACGACGATCACCTCGAGACGGAACTGGAAGACGCCTGGCTGCAGACCCGCTCGTTGCCCGCGGGGCTGCAACTGCGCTTCGGCCGCTTTGCGTCCCAGGTCGGCTACCTGAACGAGCAGCACCCGCACGCCGATGATTTCGTCGAACGGCCGCTTCTTTATCGGGCGTTCCTCGGCGAGCACTGGATCGACGATGGCCTGCGGCTCAACTGGACGGCACCGACCGAGTTGTACCTGCGACTCGGCGCCGAACTGTTCCGGGGCCGGGGGCTCGTCCCCGAAGGCGGCTCGGCGTCGGCGCCCGGTGCCTTCGCATTGAGCGCAAAGGTCGGCGGAGACATCGGGATCTCTCACAGCTGGCAAGGGGGACTCTCGTGGGTCCGCAATCGACGCGACGCAGGGCCGGTGCATGCGGACGACGTTCCCGAAGCCGCTGCCGAACCGTCGCTGGCGCAGGCAGCGCATGACGATGACCACGCCGCGCGCTATCCCGGCCGCGATCTCTGGCTGGTGGACCTGACCTGGAAGTGGGCGCCCGATGGCAACAACCGTCGCGAGCAGGTTCGGTTGGTGACCGAGTACGCCCGGGTGATGCGACCGACCGGCTTCGCGACCGGCGCTGGTCACCACGACGCGATCTCGCTGGGGGTCGTGTGGCGGTTCCGGCCCGACTGGGAAGCCGGCGTACGCACCGATCGGCTGAAGGTCGCGGTCGTGGACGACGAATCGTTGCAACCGGGCCGCCTGCGCGAGCATGCGCTGATGGTGGCGTGGAAGCCGAGTCACGCCCAGTCGCTTCGGCTGCAGTACACGACGCAGCGAGACGGCGCCGGCTTCTCGGACCTGGCCCGCCATGCGATCCAGCTTCAATACATCGTCAGTTTCGGAGCCCACGGTGCACACAGCTTCTGATCCCCGGCACCTCCAACTTCCTCGCGCCATGCCAGCTACCCGATCGGGCCTGCGAGGTGTCGCCATCGTCCGTCTGGCGATCATCGTCGCGCTGCTGTCCGGGGTAGCGCCGGCGTTCGCCTTCACGATCTTCGCCTGCGAGCCCGAATGGGCAGCGCTCGGTCGCGAACTGATGCCCGATGCACGGATCGACGTCGCCACCCGGTCGGGCCAGGATCCGCATCATATCGAGGCGCGGCCGGCGCTGATCGCCCAGCTGCGCTCGGCCGACCTCGCGGTCTGCACCGGCGCCTCGCTCGAGGTCGGCTGGTTGCCGCTGCTGCAGGAACGGGCCAGCAATGGGCGGATCCAGAACGGCGCGCCGGGAATGTTCTTCGCGGGCGAGCAGGTCGAGCTGATCGACAAGCGCGCCGCGACCCTCAATCCGTTGCAGGGCGACGTCCATGCCGAAGGCAATCCGCACATCCATGCCGACCCGCATCGACTGCTCGCCATCGCGCGCCGACTGGCCGAGCGGATGCAGGGCCTGGCGCCGCAACAGGCGACGGCGATCGGGCAGCGTCGCGCCGACTTCGAGGCTCGCTGGCAGTCGCAAATCGACAAGTGGGAGCGGCAGACCCAGCCGTTGCGGGGCGCACGCGTGGCGGCCCAGCACGCCACCTTCGGCTACCTGTGGCGCTGGCTCGGCATCGAACAGGTTGCCGATCTCGAACCGCGGCCGGGGCTGTCGCCGACACCGGGTCACCTTCAGGGGTTGCTCCAGGCGTTGCGCCAAACACCGCCGATCGCCGTGGTCGTCGCGGGTTATCACGATCCGAGGGCCGGCCGCTGGGTCGTCGGACAGCTCGCGGGTGGTGTCCCGCTGCTCGTCCTTCCGGCGGGGCCGGTCGATCCGAACGCGCCCGACGCCTTGGCCCGGTGGTACGACGCCATGCTCGGCCCGCTGATCGAGGCCGCCACGCGGTCGCCGCGGAACTAGGCCGGCATGGAACTCTGGTTCCTGGCGCCGGTGCTCGCGCTGGTCGCGGGCCTGGTAGCGCTCGCGCCGCTGGGCGCGCAGGTTCTCGCGCGCGGTGTCGTGTTCATCGATCTCGCGGTCGCTCAGGCGGCCGCGGCTGCCGCGCTGTGGATCGGCAGTCGGCTGCACGAACCGAGTAGCCCGGCGACGCAAGCGGCCGCCGCTGCCGGCGCCCTGCTCTGCGCCGGCCTGGTGTCGCTGCTCGCGCGGCGCTGGCCAGCGCAACGCGAGGCCTTGATCGGCCTGGTCTACGTGGCCGGCGCCTGTCTTGCGATACTCGGCGTGCGGCTCGACCCGCACGGCGCCGAACGACTGGCATCGCTGCTTGCCGCCGACATCCTCTGGGCCGACTGGTCCCAGGTCGCCTCGCTCGCCGGCTGCGCGGTCGTCGTCGTCCTGCTCGCGCTGCGTGGCACTGCCCTGTTGGGCAACGATCGCTGGTTCTACCCGTGCTTCGCGTTGGTGGCCAGCATTGCCGTACAGGTGCTGGGCCTGCTGCTGGTGTTCGCCTGCCTGATCGGGCCCGCGCTCTGGGTCCGAGCGGGGCGGACGCTACCGCAGGCGGTCGCGATCACGCTCGCGGCGGCGGCACTGGGGTTGCTGGCCTCGTGGCTGATCGATGCGCCGAGCGGCGCCTGCGTCGCACTGGCGGTGGTCATCGGCGGTGCGGCGAGCATCGTGACCGTGCGACCGGGCGAGCAACAGGCACGGCGCCGCGGAGTCCCACCAGGTCCGACACCGTGACGGATGCAATGGGGTACGCGATCGGGTCTTGCCTCATTCAGTACCCGGGTAGGCCTTGCCTTTCAGGCACTTGGCCAGGTGCACGGCATTGCTCACCATCAGCTCGGTCGCATTGCCCGTCTCCTCGGGCGTCTTCTTGAGGTCCTTGTAATTCTTCGACCCCATCGCCTCGCCGACCCAGTAGGTGGTGGCGTTGGGCGCGAGAGTGAAACCGACGTCGTTCAGTCCCTGGTACAACTCGGCGCAGACGTGGTGGGCGCCGTCCTCGTTGCCGACGACGGCCACTGCCGCGACCTTGCCGTAGGAGGGCATCCGACCCTGATCGTCCGCTTCTTCGAGGAACGCATCCATCCGCTCGAGGACCCGCTTCGCGATGCTGCTCGGCTGACCCAACCAGATCGGCGTCCCGACGATCAGGATGTCGGCAGCCAAAATCCGGGTCCGCAGCGCCGGCCACTCGTCGCCCTCGCCTTCGTCGGACTTGACGCCGGGCAGCACGTTGTAGTCGAGGACGTGAGCCGTCTCGAAGGTGACCTTCTTCTTGCCCAGTTCCTCGCCAATCTCCGTGAGCAGACGCTGGGTCGACGACGATTTGCTTTCTCGCTTGAGACTGCAGTTGAGGGCGATGGCTTTCATTGATCAAGGTCCGTTTGAGTGGGTCGATCGAGTCGCACGCCCGTTCGCGGGGGTCGTCTGATCGCCGGGTTCGTTTGCGGGGGTCGGTCGGTTCGCCGGGTTCGTTCGCCGGGGTCGACCGGATCGCCAGGTCCGTTCGCCGGGGTCGATCGGATCCCAAGGCCCGTTCGCGGAAGTCGATCGGATCGAAAGATCCGGGGTCGATCGGGGCGCAAGGTCCGTTCCCGTTCCCCTCAGGCCGAATTTCGCCCGGTTCGCGTTGCGATCCACAGGCCCGCCGCCACGGTCAGCAACCCACCGACCATCGCCGGCGTCACGGCTTCACCGAGCAGGCCGACGCCGAGGACGGTTGCCGTGACCGGACTGAGCGACAGGAAATTGGTCACCACCGTCGGCGGCGCATGCTTGAGCGCCCAGAGCCAGAGGCAGTAGCCGATGCCGCTGGACAAGCCGACGAAGCCCACTGCCGCCCAGCCGCCGACGGTAAGGGTCGGAGCGCCGTCGCGCCATTCGGGCCACGACAATGGCAACAGGAAGAGCGTGGCCGCGGCCATCGCCAGCGCTCCGACCGGAAGCGTCGGATAGCGCTCGAGGTACGGGCGATAGAGGACCGAACAGAGCGCACCACAGAACGCCGCGGCCAGCACCGCCGCGGCACCCAGGGCGGCGTCGCTGTCAGCGCCGGTCGGTGCGATTCGAGACGCCAGCACCAGCCCCACGCCGACGACGGCGAGCCCGGTGCCGATCCACTTGGCGGCCGTCATTGCCTCACGCCCGAGTGCCCACGCGATCACGCCGGTCATCAGCGGAAAGCTCGCGAACAGCAGCGCAGCGCGCGCGGCATCGAGGTGCCGCAATCCAACGTTCAGCAAGGCGATCAGGACGCCGAACTGGACGATCCCCAGCGCCGTGACTGCGCGGCGGTCGATCGGCGTGAACCGGACCCGTGGCCGCGACAGCACGAACGGCAACAGCACCAAGGTCGCGATGGCATAGCGCAGCAGCGCGAGCGTCGCCGGGCCGATGTCCGCGATGATCCAGCGGCTGGCGACCATCGCCGCCCCTACCTGGATCCCGGTCAGCGCAGCGGCCGCCAGCGCGAGGTCAGCGCGGCCCGAGGCCGCGGCCGGCGTCGTCACCGCAGTTCGAGCACCCAGTTCTGACCGACGAGGTCGTGGCCGAACGAATGATGCCGCTCCTCGTTTGCCAGCTGGAACCCAGTCGCTTCGTAGATCCGCCGGGCCGATAGGAGGATGTCGTTGGTCCAGAGGGTCAGCGTTCGATAGCCGCTCTCGCGCGCGAAGGCGATGCATTCCTCGACGAGGCGGCGACCGATGCCGAGGCCCCGCGCAGCCGGCTCGACGTAGAGCAGGCGCAGCTTGCAGATCGCATCCGATTCGCGGACCGCGAAGACCGAACCGAGGATCCGGCCGTCGCGCTCGGCCACCCAGCCGCGCTCCTTGCGCGCGTCGCGGGTCCGGACGAATGCGCCGATGATCTCGGCGATCAGCGCCTCGAAGGTCGCATCAAAGCCGTATTCGTCGCGGTAGAGGACAGCCTGGCGGTGAATGATCCAGCCATGGTCGCCGCAGCGAGGTTCGCGCAACAGCCATGGGGTCCGGGTGTCCGCTTCGCCGCCGAGGAGGGTCTCGATGGTGCGCATTGCCTGGATCAGCGAACCGCGTTCGGCTGCGCCCAGCGGCGCCAGCAGCGCTGCGATCTGATGGTCGGTTCCCTGATCGAGCGGCCGGAACGCGGCCCGGCCGGCTCGGGTCAGGGCGAGGACCGCCTGACGGGCGTCGTGCGGGGTCGCACGCCGCGCAAGCAGGCCGCCTTCTTCGAAGCGCTTCAGTATCCGGCTCAGGTAGCCGGGATCGATCCCCAGCAGGTTGGCGAGGCTGGTGGCCGTCAGATCGTCGTGATGGGCGAGTTCGAACAGCACCCGCACCTCGGTCAGCGAGAACTTGCTCTGCAGCAGGCCCTCGTCGAGCAGGCCGATCTGCCGGGTGTAGAAGCGATTGAAGTGGCGGACCGCGGCGATCGTCGTGGTGGCCTCAGACGCGGTGCCGCTTCGCTGACGCGGTGAGGGTGGACCCGGCCTTGCGATGCTTGGCCCGGCGGTGATCACGCGCTTGGACTGTGCCATCTGGATTCCTCCTCCGGGGTCGACCTGGCCGAGTCTGCCCATGCCTGGTCCGCACGAGCAGTGCAGGCAGCTTGGCGTCGATTCGGCCGGATGTCGCTGGCGCCAGCACGGGTGCCATCGGGCCTCGCCAACAGCGATCATGCCAATGGCAAGAGGAGGAGGCAAGTAATAACTTGACTGAGTCAAGTATAGAGAGGGTGTCACCCGAGGAGACGGCGTAGCCGAGGAGACGGCGTACCCATGTAGACGGCGTACCCGAGGAAACGGCGCAGCCGAAGAGACGGCGCGCCGGAGGGACAGCATGACCGGACGAGACGGCGCAACGGACGAAGCCGGCGCGCCGGAGGAGTATCGGAGTCAGCGCATCAAGTCAGCGCAATGGGCGAATGCTCAGCGCAAGCTGGCGCAATTGACCTCGCGAGGTTCACCGGCGCGCTCGATGTCGGCGATGTTCGCTCCGCCCGGGCGTCGCAGGACCCGTAGCCGAGCCCAGCTGCACGACGAAGAGCTGCGGAACACGGCGGCGGCGAAGGCTTGCTCGGCGAATACCTGGCCGCGCTGGTCGATGGCGGTGGACCAGCGTTCGTCGGTGAAGTAGGTCTCGGCCGGCCGCCGCCCGAGCAGCGCCGTGGCCAGCGCCTGCAGTTGAGCTTCCAGCCGCTCGCCGGCCAGTGCGACCGAGCGCACGGGGACGGGCTCGGCCGTGGTCGCCGGCGACATTCGACCGGGAGTCACCGGCGTCACGACGACGGCGACAGGTGGATTGACCGCCGGCCGGGCAGCCGTCGCAGCGGGCGGTGTCGGCACTGGTGTCGGCACCGGCGTCGGCACCGGCGTCGGCGTCGGCACCGGCGTCGGCACTGGTGTCGGCACTGGTGTCGGCACCGGCGTCGGCGGGGCCGACGACGAGGAAGAGAGGACCGCACCGGTCGACGGCGACGACCCTGCGGGAGCCGGCGATTGCGACGACCCCACGGCAGTGGACGACCCCACGGCAGTGGTCGACGCCGGCGGCGGCTGGACGCCGGACGACGGGCCGCCGGCGGCCGCGGACGATGAAGATGACGAAGACGACGACGGCAAGGCAGCCGGTCGCGGCTGCCCCGTGGCGCTGGCCGGACCCGGCGCAGGTTCTGCGCCCGAGACGCCCAGGCTGCTGCCTGCCGGGCGTGCGACCGGCACCGGCCGCTGCTGGGAGGCCGGGGCCTTCAACATCGCCGAATAATTGGCCGATCCACTGGTCAGGTCGGCGTCGATCGGCGCGACCGCGAGGATGTCGGGAACGGGAAGCCAGCGCTCGAACTTGCCGGCGAATCCAGCCAGCCGGATCTCCTGCTGCAGTCGGCCCGAGCGCTGGCTGGCGACGGTGGCGAGCCAGCAGTCGGTGGGAATCTCGCCCGGCCGGCGAACCATCGGGGCCAGCGGCACGACGAGTTCCTGGCGTCGTCCCTCATCCGGCGTCATCGTGACATAGCAGGTATTGAGGATCCGCATGCTGTCGGTGTCGCCGACCTGCAGGAACAGGTGGGGATAGCGCGCGAAGGCGGCCTGCGCGTTCGGATCGCCTGGGTGCGCCAGTTCGCCCAACGGCCGATTGGTCCGGATGTGGGCGTAAAGCGTCCCACCATCGACGACCGTGTCGACCCGGTTGGGCAGCGCCGCTTCGTAGCTCGGCCAGGCGCGGTCGCTGAGGACAAGCTCGGCGACGCCGGAGATGATCCGCTCTTCAGCCGGTGTACGGCCGCGCGGAGCGTTCGGTCCCGTCGGCGTGGCTGATTCGATCAGGCTGCTGGCACAACCGCCAACGCCCGTTGCGATGGCGAGTGCCACGGCGCCGAGGGTCGCGGGCAGGAACAGGAAACGGACGGGTCGGTTGCTCATCGCTCGCTGCGGTCGTGAAGGCCGAATTTCATTCTGCCATCGGGGTCGGAGCCTGACCATCGTCCGCTTCGTGGCGAAAGCCGAAGGCAGGACGATCGGTCCACGACCGCGGCCGGCCGGCCGCTGGCGATGGGCCTCAGGCTGCGTGCCCCGGTGCGTCAACAGCGGTTGCCGCGACCATGCCGGCCGTGCCACCCGCCTTCGGAAACAACCGATGGAAGTTGGCACTGGTAGCCTCGGCGATGGTCGCGACCGACACGCCCCGAACTTCGGCGAGTTTGTGGGCGACATGGACGACCCACGCCGGTTCGTTGGTCTTCCCTCGGTGCGGCACTGGCGCCAGGTACGGCGAATCGGTCTCGATCAGGATCCGGTCGAGCGGGGCGCGGCGCGCGACGTCGCGCAGCGACTCGGCATTCTTGAAGGTCAGGATGCCCGAGAACGACAGGTGGAAACCGAGGTCGAGCGACCGGCGCGCGATATCCCAGGTCTCGGTGAAGCAATGCATGACGCCGCCGGCCGCCCCGGCGCCTTCGTCCTTCATGATCCTGATGGTGTCCTCGCCGGCCGCCCGCGTATGAATGACCAGCGGGAGCCCGGCCTGTCGCGCCGCGCGAATGTGGATGGCGAAACGCTCTCGCTGCCACGGCGCATCGGTCTCGATCCGGTAGTAGTCGAGCCCGGTCTCGCCGATCGCGATCACCACCGGATCACGGGCCGCTTCAACGAGGCCGGCGACCGTTGGTTCGGTGATGTCCTCGTAGTCGGGATGGACGCCGACGGTGGCGCTCAGCCGCGGCGAGCGCCTGGCCACGGCGATGACTTTCGGCCAGTCCTCGAGCGTCACGCTGATGCACAGCGCGTGGACGACACCGGCCTCGGCCATGTTGTCCAGCACCTCGCCAAGGCGTTCTTCGAGGCCGGGGAAGTCGAGATGACAGTGTGAGTCGATGAACATCGACCCATTTTCCCATACGGGGCGGCCCGCGACCGAAAGTGGGAGCGCGAGCCAAGGTTGCGGGCTAAAGCCGAGGGCTAAGGCTGCGAGTTAAGGCCGAGAGCTAAGGCCGAGAGCTAAGGCCGAGAGCTAGAGCCGGGAGCCGGGAGCCGAGAGCCGGGAACCCGACCCGAGTACCTCGGCCCGCGATCAGATCGTGTGTGACGGCCGCGACGACTTCAGCGCGCCGCCGATCAGGTCCTCGATCTTGGCGCGCGCCTGTTCGCTCGCCTCGGTCCGCTGGAACTGGATGCCGATGCCCTGGGGCCGCCCGGTCGTCCCCGGTGGGGTGATCCAGGCGATTCGACCGGGGATGGCGACCTTGGTCGGATCGTCCATCAGCGACAGGATCACGTAGAGTTCGTCGCCGAGCTGCGCCGGGCGCTGGGTCGGTACGAACAGCCCGCCGTTCTCGACGAACGGGAGGTACGCGGCGTAGAGCGCACCCTTTTCCCTGATCTGCAGCGAGATCACGCTCGGTCGCGCGGCGACCCTGGCAGCGACGTCGGACTCGGAGTCGGAATCACTCATCTCGGGCTCAACGTTCGGTTCGGTGGGCGGGCTCGGAAGCGGATCGGCTATCGGCGGCGAATGCCTCGGCAAACTGCGCGAAGGCTTCCTCCAGGAACAGCCTGGGGTTCAACGGATGGCGCACCAGCGCCGCCTGTTGCTGCAGCGTCTCCGCGACCTGCGTCAGCCGGATCGACGAGCATCGGCCGGCCAATTGCTGCAACCGTCCAACGGCATCCGGGAAGAACTTCGGCCCGGCACCGGCCTTGACGCGCGCGAGGTCGGTGACCCAGCGCAGCAGCAGCCCATGGCTCGCCACGATGTCCGCCGTTCCGAACCGATCGGCGACGGTGACCACCGCAGTGTCCGGCAGGCTGGCGATCGCCGCGAGCCAGGTCCGATGAGCGGTCATGACGGCAGGGTCGGCGAGCATCCGGGCGTGCAACGGCGCACCGCCCATCCAGCCGAGCAGCGTCCGCGCCTGCTCCGCCGTGAGGTCGCCGTCGGCGGTCAGCCAGGCGACGGCCTCGTCGGTCGATGGCGAGGCGACATCGAGACGTTGCGTCCGCGAGCGGATAGTCGCCGCCAACCGTTCGGGGCGCGCGGCTACCAGCAGCAGATGAGTGGCCGGTCCGGGCTCCTCGAGAAGCTTCAGCAAGGCGTTCGACGACGCCGCGTTCAGGGCGTCGGCCGGGTCGATGGCGATCACCCGGCGGCCGCCGCGGAACGGGCTCAGACGGGCGAAGTCGTCGAGTTCGCGGATCCGGTCGATCGAGACCTCGTTGGCCGGCTTGTCCTCGCCGGGCGCAAGCAGCCCGATCGCGTGGAAGTCGGGATGATGGCCGGCCACGAACCAGCGACACGAGGCGCAGTGGCCGCAGGCGGCTAGCGGCGACGAGCCATCCAATGCCTCACACAGCAGGCCCTGGGCCAACGCCAGCGCGAAACGGCTCTTGCCGATTCCCGGTGGGCCAGCGATCAGCAGCGCGTGCGGCAGTCGGTCGCGGCGCAGGAGCAGGTCATCGAGTTGCCCGCGCTGGCGCGAGAACAGCGGAGCGGCGCGCTCGCGCGATCCCTCTGGGCGCTCGTCAGGATGTTCGTCAGTCACGCTCGCCTGTCCACGTTATCCGTCACGTTCACCCGTCATGTCCGTTAGTCACGTTCCGTCAGTCACGTTCGTCAGTCGCGTTCGTCGGTCCAGTCCGGCGTGCCGGAGCCCGGCTCCGGAACCAGCCTCGCGCACCAGTCATCGAGATCGGCGCAAAGGATGGCGGCGATCCGTTCCGGTGCGAGCCCAGCGTCGATGCGACGGATCCGCTGCGGTTCGGCGGCGGCGAGCGCGGCATAACAGCGATCGACCCGCTGGAAGAACGCCTCGCGCTCGCGCTCGAACCGGTCCGAGGCGCGCGCCGCCTGACGACGACTAGCGGCGACCGCCGGATCGAGCGCGAACCAGTAGGTCCGGTCTGGACCGAAGCCGTCGAGTGTCCAGTGCGCGAGGGTGGCGATCGCCTCGTCACCGAGTTCGCGCCCGCTGCCCTGGTAGGCGAAGGTCGAGTCGGTGAACCGATCGCACAGCACCCAGTATCCGGCAGCCAGAGCCGGACGGATCACCCGCTCGACATGGTCGCTACGGGCGCCGAAGGCGAGCAATGCCTCGGTGCGCGGCGACATCTCGTGCGTCAGCAGCCAGTGGCGCAGTCCGTCGGCCAGTTCCGTTCCACCGGGCTCCCGGGTCACGACGACGGTCAGGCCGCGGGCGCGCAGATGATCGGCGATCGGGGCGATGTGCGTGCTCTTGCCGGCGCCGTCGATTCCCTCGAAGGTGACGAAGCGCCCACGCTGCGGAGGGCGGCTCACTTCGCCGCCGACGGCTTCGCCGCCTCGATCGTCGGATCGGACCCGGCGTCTCGTGCCCCTTCCATTGCGGCATCGCCGCCCGACTCCTTGCTGCTTTCCCGGCCCGAATCCTTGATGCCTTCCCGGCCCGAATCCTTAGTGCCTTCCCGTCCCGACTCCTTGCTGCTCTCCCGGCCCGACTCCTTGATGCCTTCCCGGCCCGGCCCCTTGATGCTTTCCCGAACCGCCTCTTTCGCCACTTCCTTCTGCGTTTCCTTCGTCGGAGCGGGACGTTGGCGCTGATAACGATCGACGGCGCGATTGTGGGCGTCGAGGTCATCGGAGAAATGGCTCGACCCGTCACCCCTCGAGACGAAGAACAGGGCCTTCGAGTCGCCCGGGCGGGCCGCGACGGCGAGCGAGGCCCTGCCCGGCATGGCGATCGGCGTCGGCGGCAGTCCGGTGCGGACGTAGGTGTTGTACGGCGTGTCGGCACGGAGGTCGCGGCGACGGAGATTACCGTCGAACCGGTCGCCCAACCCGTAGATGGTGGTCGGATCGCTCTGCAGCATCATTCCGCGACGCAGCCGGTTGGCGAACACGGCGGCGACCAGCGCGCGATCGGGCTCGTGCCCCGTCTCCTTCTCGATGATCGACGCGAGGGTCAGCAGGTCGTACGGTGTCGCGAGCGGGAGACCGTCGACGCGCGCGATCCAGGCGTCGGCGAGCCGCTGCTTCTGCAGCGCGTGGGCCCGGGTCAGCAGTTCGATGTCGGTGCTGCCGTCGGCGTAGCGATAGCTGTCCGGGGCGAACCAGCCCTCGGGGTGCGTCTCGGTCGAGCCGATCCGCTCGAGCACCTCGCGGTCACTGAGGCCGGCCGTAGCGCTGATCAACCCCGGCGCCTTGGCCAGCGCTGCCCGATACTGCGCGAACGTCAAGCCCTCGATCAGCGCCACGGTGCGCTCGCGCGCCGGTTGGCCGGCGACCAGTTCATCGAGCAGCGCCTTGAGCGTCACCGGTCCGACGAACTGATAGTTGCCGGCCTTGACCTGGGCGCTGTCGCCGCGCAATCGCCAGGCGAGCGCGAGCCGCCAGTCGGCGGCGACGACGCCGGCGCCACGCAGCGTCGGTGGCAACGTCCGTGCGCCCTGCCCCTTCTTGATGTCGAACGTCACCGGCGCGCCGGTCGCGATCACCGGAGAGGTCTCGTAGCGATGATGTTCGTAACCGATCCAGCCGGCGAAGGCCACGATCGCGATCAGCGCCAGCAGCAACAATCGAATCAGCGTGCGGCGCATCGAGGTCGGGTCGATCGGATCACCCGGTTGCGGATGTTCGTATGGGTGACGGGGCGCAATAGTGCGTTCCTATAATACCGGGTCACCTCACTGGCACGACCCGCAGGCACGACCGCCGTCGGGCGAACGATGCAAAGGCCCCGATGTCCGATCCGTCCTCCCCCCCTGTCCCTGCCCGGACCACGGACCCGGCTTCGGCCCCGGCCACGGACAAAACCACGACTGGAGCCGCGCCCGCGCCCGATTCGCCGTCGTCGCCGTCCGTCCGGAAGGCGGTTCCCCCGGGAGCCGGGCCCGGTGGCCGCACGGCCGAACCGCCGCCCCCCTGGTCGGTGGCCACCATCGCCGAAGGCTTTCGAAAGGCCGGGATCGCGGTCAGCGTCGATGACGCCGACACGTCTGCCGGCTACGGGCCGCAACTCGTGTTCGAGACCGCGGCCGGGTCGCGCGCCGGTCGTGCCGACGAGGGCCTCACCGTCCTCGTCGAGACCGGGTTGCTGCGGATCACCGGCGCCGACGCTGCCTCTTTCCTTCAGAACCAGTTGACCAACGACGTCGGGCTGGCCGCGACCGATCGCGCCGTGCTCGCCGGGATCTGCAATCCCAAGGGTCGGCTGATCGCGTCGTTCGCGCTCTGGCGCGAGGCCGGCCATGGTGGCGAGCCGGACACGGACGGCGACTCTGCCGGCTCCGCTGCCGGTGCCGCTGCCCGCGGAGATGCGTTCTGGCTGGCTTGCAGCCGCGACATGACGGCGGCGCTCGCCCGCCGACTTCGGATGTTCGTCCTGCGCTCGAAGGTCAAGATCACGACCCATGACCACGATGCGCTCGCGATCGGCGTGCTTGGCGCGCGGACCATCGACATGGCCGCCGATGCCCTGGTCGAGCACGATTCGCCGTTCGGTCGCGCTCTGGTCGGATTGCCGCAGACGGCGCATCCGCACGCCCACGGCTCTTCGGCCGCCACTGTCGTGCCGCGCGCCTTCGCGGTCACCTCGGTCGCCGAGCTCGGCGCCGTCGCGACCCGCGCGCAGGCCTGCGGCCTCGAGTGGATCGGTTCGCGCAACTGGCGCTGGCAGGAAGTGCAGTCTGCGACGGCGCGGATCACGGCCGCCACCTCCGAACGCTTCGTCCCGCAGATGGTCAACTTCGAGCGCACCGGCGGCGTGAGCTTCACCAAGGGCTGCTATCCGGGGCAGGAAGTCGTTGCGCGCAGCCACTATCGGGGCACGACCAAGCGGCGAATGTTCGTCGTCGCCGGTCATGGCTCGTTGCCGTCGCCCGGAGCCGACCTCGATCCTGCGTCCGGCAGCGCCGAACCGGCCGGCGCCGTCGTATTGGCGGCACGCGACCCGGCCGACGAGACGCGTTGGGCAATGCTCGCCGAGGCACGAATCGACGCTGCGCACGCCGGGCTCGCCCTGTCCGGCGCGCCAACGACGGCCTTGCCGCTGCCCTATCCGCTGATCGATGCGCCGGGGTCCGGCAGTGCTGCCGGCGACTCCCGCTGAGGACGCGCCGGGCCAGGTCTGGCGCTACGTCTACTACCGCGTCCGCAAGCAAGACGAAGCGACGCTGCGCGCAGCCTTCGCGCGGATGCTCGCGCTGTTCGACCGCACGACGTCGCGACCGCCGCGTCTCGAGGCCGCACCGGTGATCACGCTCGCGCGTCGGCTCGATACTTCGGTCAACGACGCGGCCCACGATGCGGCGACCTGGCTGGAGACCCACGTCCTGCGCTGCGCTGCCAGCATTGCCGGGCGTGACGACGTCGATCCGTGGCTCGAATCGATTGCTGCCGAGGCCGGGCTGGATGCGGTGGCGCTCGACGGCCGCCGGATCGAGTGGTTCGTCCCATGTGCCTGATCGCCTGGCGCACCGATCACCGTTCTGCCTGGCCCCTGGTGCTGGCAGCCAATCGCGACGAATACCACGCCCGCGAGTCGCTCAGCGTCCACCAATGGGCACTCGACGAACTCGATCCCGCAGTCGCGCTGCGCGGTCGCCGCGTCGTCGCGGGCAAGGACCTGCGAGCCGGCGGCACCTGGCTCGGGCTTGCAGTTGTGGACGCCGGAATCATCCGGATCGCCGCCCTGACCAACGTCCGCGACGGCCGACTGCCGCTGCCGGGCCCCGACGCGCCCTCGCGTGGACGACTCGTCATCGATACGCTGTCCGATCCCGGCAGCGCGACCGACGCGCTGGCCCGACTCGCCCGCGCCGGCGCGGCCGGCGCGGCCGGCGCGGCCGGCGCGGGCGGTGCGGCCGGCGGCATCGGCGCGATGGCCGGTTTCAATCTCGTCGCCATCGAGATCGATGTCCGACGTGGCAAGGGATCGATCATCGAGACCGCGTACCTGACGCACGCCGGGCCCGTATCCGGCAGCACCATCGCCCCCGCCCCGAGAGCCATCCCCGAAGGCGTTCATGCGCTGTCGAACGCCAATCTCGACGAACCCTGGCCAAAGACGCGACTGCTGGCGCGCGCGATCCAGCGGGCGGGCGAGCGGCTCGATCGCGATGGCGGCCCCGACACGATGAGCCAGTTCGACACGAGCAGCCAGCTCGACCCGAGCAACCGGCCCGACCCGACTAGCCGGCCCGACCCGACTAGCCGGCCCGACCCGAGCAGCCGGCTCGACACGGGCAACCGGCCCGACCCCAGGGCCTGGCCCGACCCGGGTGGCTGGCTCGACGACACCGGTTCGCTCGAGGCGGCCGAGACCGAACTGTTTGCGCAACTGGCCGAGCGCCGGCCAGCCTGCGACGCCGACCTTCCCGACACCGGCGTCAGCCTCGAGCGCGAGCGCTGGCTGTCGGCGCCGTTCATCATCGGCGGCGACTATGGAACCCGCTGCAGCACCGTGATCGCCGTCGGCGCCGATGGTCGCTACCGCATCCACGAACGACGTTTCGACGCCGCCGGTGAGGTCATCGGCTCTACCACCGAAATGGGGCAAACGGCAGCGATCCCGATCCGCCGGTAAGCGCCCCGAGACCACTTGTCGGAATAGTTTACAGCGCCGGTCACCCGACCGCGCCCGCGGTCGATTCGTGACTTCCGTCCGTCGGCCTCGTTCGACCGTCCATACGATGGCCTTGCACCCCGGCGCTGCGCCGCAGCCGCGCGGTCGTGCGAGGCGATCTCGGGAGGTCACGGGTGGGTACACGTCTGCACTGGCTGGTTGCGGCGGCGATGTTCGTGGTCGACGGCGCCGAAGAGGTCCGAGCACAGGGCCCGGGCAGCTTCGGGGCCGCCCTCGACAGCGGCCAGCCATCGCCATGGCGGTTCCAGGTCTCGGGTCTCGTCAGCCACTTCAAGGAGCCCGAGTGCCAGAGCTGCAGCTACCGGACCACCGTCC
>JBEVJQ010000303.1:0-5933 GCA_040510055.1 Burkholderiaceae bacterium
AATAGCAGCCCGCCGGCGCTCAGCACCGGCAACGGGCCGTGTCGCTCGGCGACCGCCCCGAAGATCGGTTGCGCCGCGCCCCAGACGAACTGGCCGACTGCCATTGCGAAACTGATACCGACGACACCGATCCCGGTGGCGGAATTGAGCGGCGACAGGAACAGCCCCGTCGTCTGGCGTGACCCCATGGTGATCATCATGATCGCGGCCGCGGGCAGGAGGATCCCCCAGGCCGCGGTCTGCCGCGCAAGCGCTTGCTGATTCATGTCGAGAGTTCCAGTCGTCGTTGTCCAGGGTCCTAGTCGGCGGCAACGGCGCCGCCGCGACGGCCACCGCCACGAGAAAGGCCGCCGGCATTCGTGGCGTCCGCGGCGTTGCCGTCCGTTGCGCTGCTTCCGTCCGTCCCGTTCATGCCGCCGGTTCCACTTGCCTCGTCGGCACGGGTACCGCTTCCGGCATCGTCGCCGCCGAGCCGCCGTTGGCAGTGATCGAGCATCGCGTGCAGGGTTGCCACCGTCTCGTGGCCGAGTGCGGCAGTCAGGTCTAGTTGCGCGGCCCGCCAGTGGGCGCTGGCACGGCGGCGATGAGCCCTACCGGCGCGCGTCAATCGCAGTACCCGGGTCCGCCGATCGGCGGCGCCCGGCGCCGATTCGACCCAACCGGCCTCGACCAATGGTTCGAGATTGCGCGTGAGCGTCGACGCCTCGAGCGACAGCACGCGAGCGAGATCGACCGCGCGCATCGACCCTGCGCGCGCCAAGGCCGTCAACAGCGAATACTGCGTGGTCTTGAGGCCGACAGCCGCCATTCGCGCGTCGTAACGACGGCCGATGAGGCGCGAGAGCCGGCGCAAGCGAAAACAGGTGCAGCCGCGGATCGATCCCGCGGCCGGATCGCCCAACGGCGCACCGCAATCGGACGCGCCGCGCTCCGAGACGCTGCTTTCCGAGACGCTGCGCGCCGAGACGCTGCTCTCCGAGGCGACGCCAACCGACGCACGGCCGGCAGATACCGCACCGGCCGCCCGGCCGCCGTTGGATCGACGTTTTCCTTGCATATACAATGATTCTACCGACGCCGGCGGCAACCGGTCAATTGCGCGGAAAGAGAATCGATGACCCAGGACAACGAAGCCACCCGGACACTGCAGCGCTGGATCGAGGAGGAAGAACGACTTCGCGGTCGAAGCGGGAACGAAGAGTTCGGTGTCGCGAGGCCGCAGCAGTTCGCCAACCGCAGCGGACTCGACATTCTCCAGGCGATGCTGAGGGGCGAGTGGCCATCGCCGCCGATCTGCCGGACGCTCGACTTCGTGCTGATAGCTGCGGGACCGAACGTCACCGTCTTCCAGGGTACGCCACGGTTCGATCACTACAACCCGCTAGGGTCGGTTCACGGTGGCTGGATCGCGACCCTGCTCGATTCGGCGGTCGGCTGCGCCGTGCAGACGACCCTCGCGCCCGGCAAGGCATACACGACCATCGAACTGAAGGTCAACATGGTCCGCGCCGTGACCGACGGGGTACGGCGGGTCCGGGCCGAAGGTCGGCTGATTCACGCCGGCTCGCGCGTGGCCACCGCCGAGGGCCGTCTCGTCGGTCCCGACGGCCGACTCTATGCCCATGCCAGCACGACCTGCCTGCTCTTCGACGCGCCGCAGTCGGCGGCTGTGTGATACTGACTTTTCCTCGGATCCGGCATCGGGCTTGACCCTTGCTTGGCCGCACCTGGTCACCGATCGCAACGCAACGGACGGGAGCAGGTCGTTGATGGAGAGCATGGTCGAAGAGCTCGGCAAGCCGGTTGCGCCGCACCCGGCGCACGTCTCGCATGGCCCGGTCTTCATCGTCGTCAATCCGGGCTCGGGAAGGGAAACGCGCGAGCAGAAGCTCGGGACACTGAAGGCCGAACTCGATCGTTCGGGGCGTGCCGGCGAGGTCATGGTGGCCGACGAGGGCGAGGACATTGCGCACCTGGCGGCACGGGCGGCACAGCGTGCCGAACGCGAAGGTGGCATCGTCGTCGTCGCCGGT
This sequence comes from Burkholderiaceae bacterium, assembly GCA_040510055.1. GTDB lineage: Bacteria > Pseudomonadota > Gammaproteobacteria > Burkholderiales > Burkholderiaceae_E > Lautropia. The sequence continues at coordinate 2,034 of JBEVJQ010000303.1, forward strand.
GGCGATGGCACCGTCAGTGCGGTGGCACGCGCCGTGGTGCCGCGAGGAATCGCGCTGGGCGTCGTTCCCGAGGGCACGTTCAATCTGCTCGCGCGCAACTTCGGGATCTCCGAGGATTCGACCGAGGCGATCCGCATCGCGCTCACGGGCCAGACGATGCCGGTCCAGGTCGGACGGGTCAACGATCTGCTGTTCCTGGTCAACGCCAGCATCGGCCTCTATCCGAAGCTGCTCGCCGACCGCGAACAGTTCAAGTCGCGCTTCGGTCGCCGGCGTTGGGTCGCACTGCTGGCCGGAATGAAGACCTTGCTCGGCGAGTTCCGTCCGCTGACGCTCGACATCGAGCTCGACGGCCAGCGACGCAAGCTGCGGACACCGACACTGTTCATCGGCAACAACCGAATGCAGCTCGAGCGGCTCGGATTGCCCGAGGCGCAGGCGACCGAGCGCGGGCAACTGGTGCTGCTGACCGCGCCACCGTTCGGCTTCTGGACGCTGCTCAAGCTGATGCTCCAAGCGGCACTGGGCCGGCTCAACCAGGCGAGCGAAGCCGAAGCCGTGGCGTTTCGCGTCCTCGAAGTGGCACGAAAGCCGCGCTCCGGCAGCAAGCGACGCCAGTTCGGCATCGCGCTCGACGGCGAGCGCGCCCGCATCGAGTCGCCGGCCCGCTTCAGCGTCGAGCCGAGACCCCTGTGGCTGATCGTGCCGATGGCGATCGAGCGCTCGCCCGAGTCCGAGGCGGCCGCGGCCATCGGCGACCCCGGTGTCACCGCGCCGGCGTCCGGTCCCGCGCTAGGTGGGCTGGCCGGCGCTTGATGGCATCGCTGCTACAGATTTCCGATACGCACTTCGGCACCGAAGTGCCCGAGGTCGTGGCTGCGCTGCGGCGTCTGAACGCCGAAATCGAGCCCGATCTGCTGGTGATCTCGGGCGACATCACGCAACGGGCGACGCGGGCGCAGTTCAAACTCGCCCGCGCGTTCGTCGATTCGCTAGCGCCCCAGGCCGTGCTCGCGCTCCCGGGCAACCATGACGTGCCGTTGATCAACCTCGCACTGCGGATGGTCGATCCGTTCCGGCGCTTTCGCGCGGCATTCGGCCACGTGCTCGAACCGGTACACGACAGCGAATCGATGCTGGTCATCGGCGTGAACACAGTCCGGCCACGCTGGCACAAGGACGGCGCGGTCTCGCCGCTGCAGATCGCCCGCGTCGCCGATCGCCTCGCTGCCGCACGCGTCGAGCAACTGCGGATCGTCGTGACCCATCAGCCGATCGAGGTCATCCGGCCGCAGGACCGGCCCAATCGACTCGTCCGCGCCGAAGCAGCCGCCAAGGCCTGGGTCGCGGCCGGTGCCGATCTCGTCCTCGGTGGTCACATCCACCTGCCGTACTTCGTCTCGTTGCGCGATCGCTTCCCCGGCCTCGATCGCAATGCCTGGCTGGCGCAGGCCGGCACAGCCCTCTCGAGCCGGATCCGGGGCGGCATTCCGAACTCGGTCAACGTGGTGCGCACGGGTACCGTCACCACCACCGGCACCGCGCGGCGCTCTTCGATGACGATCGAGCGCTGGGACTTCGACGCCCTGCACAAGGCGTTCCGGCTCGGACAGGAGCGCAGCGTCGATGCCGGGTAACCGGAACTGCTTCGAGAGCAACGATGCGACCGAAGCAGCACCGGGGTTGGCAACCGCCGCCGATGGGCATAACCTTTTTTGCGCCCTGTCGTTCCATCGGCGCGAAACCGCGAGGTGACCTCATGATGCTTGCCCGGAACTCCACGCTCAACTGGTTCGATCACCTGCCGTCGGACGAGCCGCCTCCCGATCAGGATCCGCCGCCGCCGGGTCGCGATCGACCGGATGACGAGGATCCACTCCATCCGCAGCCCGACGAAATCAGGGAGCCGCCCGGGCCCGGGCACCCGGCGATCAAGGATCCGCCGGTGCGACGCTGATGGTGCCGACCTTTCGCAAGGTCGTGCTGTACACGGCCGATGACGGCCGGGCGCAGTTTCGCGACGAGCAGATCGACCTCGACCAGGGAACCGAGGCCGCGCGCCTGTCGGTGCCGCTGCCGGCGTCCGCTTGCCAACTGCGCGAGAGCCCGGTCGGCTTTCGCAGCGCGTTCCATTGCACCGTTGCGCCGCAATGGGTGTTCATCTTGCGCGGGCGCATGAAAATCGGCCTTCAGGACGGCAGTTCGCGTACTTTCGGCCCCGGCGAGCATTTCTTCTCCGCAGACCGATTGCCCGACGGCGCGGTATTCGATCCTGCCGTCCATGGGCACTGGAGCGCGCAGGACGGGGACGAGCCGCTGGTGACGCTGTTCGTCAGGTGACTGGCCAGACGGCAGTCGATCAGCAGCCGGCTGATCAACGGCAGACCGGCGCGGCGATCCGGCCAGTACCGATGCCGATCAGAAGTCACCAGCAGCCGCGCGCTTTCCGTTCGGTCCGGTCGCCAGACTGTCGAAAAAGTCGACGCAACGCTACGCCGCGCGCGTCAGGTCGACCGTTCGTCATCGGTATTCAGATCTGCCGGGGGGCGATCCCTATACTCATTTCGATGACTGCGCAACCCTCCGTCCGAGCCGACCCGGCAGCAGCCCGCCTGCAACGAATCGAGTCGATCCAGTGGTTGCGCGGTGTGGCCGCGATGCTCGTGGTCTGCAACCATGCCGGACTGCTAGCGCTCAAGTACCTTGGCGTACCCGACGATCCGCTGCACCTCTTCCAGTGGAACCTGGCCCAGGCGGGAGCGTTCGGGGTCGACATCTTCTTCGTCATCAGCGGCTTCGTGATGGCAATGAGTGCGCGGCGTTTCGAGGGCGGGCTCGGTGCCGCCCAATTCATTGCCCAGCGCTACAACCGGATCGCCCCGCTGTTCTATCTGTTGAGCGCGGTGCTGTTGGCCGAGATCCTGCGCGCGCATGTCCCGTTCACCAGCCGCGAGGTCGTCAACACGCTGACCTTCATCCCGTGGCTCGACGGTCGCGAGTATCACTGGCCGATCCACTTTCTCGGTTGGACGCTCGCGTTCGAGTTCGTCTTCTACGGCATCGTCGCGACGATGATCTGGAGCGGACGCAGCCGCCAGGTCTTCCTGCTGGCGACGATCCTGATCGTCTTCGCCCTCGCCGGGGCAGTTGTCGACGCACCGTGGATGCCGTTGCGGATGCTGACCAGCCCGCTGATGGTCGAGTTCGCATTCGGAGTCCTGACGTACCACGCCTGGCTCGCCGGCTGGTTCGATCGACCCGCGCTGCGCTGGAACGTGTTGCTGCTGGCGGCGATCGCCTTTCTCGTGTGGCCGATCATCGGTCGTTTACCCATCATCCACTCCCTCGTCACCGACCAGTTCGACTATGTGGGCGCGGCGCGACGGCTGCTCTGGTGGGGCGTGCCAGCCTTGGCCATCGTCTGCTGGACGCTGACCTTGTCGACGGGTGCCGACCGCTGGCCGCGCCGGATCGCCCGCGCGATCGGCGATGCCACCTACTCGATCTACCTCACGCATCTGTTCGTCGTGCGGATCGTCGAGGAAGCGATCCAGCGATTCGACACGCCGGTTGTGCTCGCGGCCGGCAGCGTCCTGGTGATCTCGCCAATCGTCGGCCTGATCAGCTACCGCCTCCTGGAGCAGCCGCTGGTGCGGATCGGTCAGGGATGGGTTACCCGGATGACTGCACGCCTCGGGCGCGACTGCCCGACCGCGACCGGAACGCGCGGCGCCTGACGCGACCGGAACGCGCGGCGCCTGACGCGACCGAACCCGCAGCGCCCTGACGCGGCCGGGAACGCCTGCCCGCTGGCCGTCAGGCGGAGCCGCTGCCGTCCGACGCGGCCTGCGGTTCGGAAGCTGCCGTCGGTTCGTCCCTGACCACGGCCAGCAGCGATGG
>JBEVJQ010000304.1:0-11511 GCA_040510055.1 Burkholderiaceae bacterium
GGGCAGCGGCCGGGCCGTCCTGGGCGATCCGCGCACGGCGCTGGCGTGGCTTGCCAACGAATTGCCGCGCCGGGGGCAGTGGCTGAAGGCCGGCCAGGTCGTGACGACCGGGGCGTGCATGACGCCGCTGGAGGTGCTGCCGGGGGATGGCGTGACGGCGGACTACGGCAAGATCGGCAGCGTATCGGTGCGATTCACGCTGTAGATCCGTTCAGCGATCGGCGCGAGCAGGTCGCATGCGCGCCCTTGCCTGATATCGAGCCCGTACGGCGAAGTGTTGACCGAGACGGCTGGCATCAGCCGCGCATCGTCGTACAGGCCGGCCCAGTGCCGGTCAGAACCGCTCGACCCACGGTCGCAGCTCGACCTCCCAGGTCCAGGCGCTGCGGTGCTGGCCGAGTACGTGCAGATAGCTGCGCGCGATCGCATCGGGATCGAGCATCGAGTCTGGTGCATCGGCGGCCTCGGTGCGGCCCGGGTTGCGAATCGCACCGTCGATGACGAAATGCGCGACGTGCACGCCCTGCGGCGCGAGTTCGCGCGCGATGCTCTGCGCCAGGCCGCGCAACGCGAACTTGCCCATCGCGAACGGTGCCGAGCCTGGGTAGCCCTTGACGCTGGCCGATGCGCCGGTGAAAAGGATCGCGCCCTTGCCGTGCAGCAGCATGCTGCGCGCAGCCGCTTGCGCCACGAGAAAGCCGCCGTAGGCGGTGATCGCGAGGACGTTGGCCACCGCGGTCGGATCGAGCTCGACCAGCGGACCGCGCGTGCGCGCGCTGGGGTTGTAGATCACGACCTCCGGTGCCGCGCCGAAATGTCGCTCGACGTCGCTGAACAGCCGCTGCACTTGCGCCGGGTCGGACGCGTCACAGGCGAACGTCGCCGCGCCGGTCTGACCGACGAGCGCGGCGAGCTTGTCGGGGCGCCGCGCGGCCAGGGCGATGCGCATGTCGGCGTCGGCGTGCAGGACGCGGGCCAGCGAGGCGCTCAGGCCGCCGCCGGCGCCCACGATGAGGGCGGTCTGGTACTCGAAGGGCATGTTCATCGATCCTCTTGTGTCGAGGACCGATCGTACTTCTCGCTCAACGCATTCCGGATTTCGCCAGCGCGACCAGTTGATCGAGAGCCGCGCCCCAGCCGTCGTGGAATCCCATTTGTTCGTGCCTTCGGCGGGAGTCCTCGTCTCCGTGGATGACCAAGGCGGTGTAGCGTGTGGAGTTGCCCTGGGAGGCCAGGGTGATCACGGCAGTGAAGGCGAACGCTTCGCCGGGGCACGCCGCCGGCACCCCGGCCGGACGGTAGCCCGGTGTCAGCACGTTGGTCCAGACCAGCTTCTCGTTCGGAACGACCTCGAGGTAGCAGCCGACATTGGGGTACTCCTGGCCTTCCGGCGAGCGCATCACGGTGCGAAAGGCGCCGCCGGGACGCAGGTCGATTTCGCAATCGACCGTCTGCCAAGGCGCCGGCGTGAACCATTTTTTCAGATGCTCGGGCGTGGTCCAGGCTTCCCAGACCCGTTCACGCGGTACGTCGATGGTGCGCTCGAGCACGAGGTCGAGCCTGGGATCCGGTTGATGATCGAGCGAGTGCGTCATCGCTGATTCTCCTTGAGGGTCGTGAGGTAGTCGTCCAACTGATCGAAGCGGCGTTCCCAGCGAGCGCGCTGCGCCTGCAGCCAGTGCTCGGCCACGTGCAGTGGCTGCGGTGCGAGCCGATACGTGCGAATCCGCCCGGCCTTGCGGGACCGGACCAGACCACAGTTCTCGAGCACGTCGAGGTGCTGAGAGAACGAGGGCAGGGCCATGCGGAACGGCTGCGCAAGCTCGCTCACCGACGCCGGCCCCACACCCAGGCGCTCGAGCACGGCTCGACGGGTCGGGTCGGCCAGTGCCTGGAAGACACGGTCGAGGCGGGCAGCGGTACGGTCAGGCATGTACCTAACTATAGGGTGCCTCGTCACTCAGGTCAACACCTTAGTATTGTCACGGTCAGAATCGGCGGAATCTGCATCCGTCACCCTGCGATCCGGCGCCGCGCCGATGCCCACGGTCCTGGAGAAGAACTAGGCATGTGCCTTGCGCGTATATGTGGTCAACCGATCACCGCTAAGGAACTTTCCCACATGACGATAGTCGACAAGGTCATCGCTGCGGTCACCCCGCCCGAGAGCGACAAAGCTCGCGCCGAAGCGCGGTCCAAGGCCCGTGCAGCCGCAGCCCCTGGGGGTTGGCTGAGCATGGTGCTCGACCACCATCTGCAGATCGAACAAGGTTTCGAGGCGGTCCGACAGGCAGGCGACGCTGCCTCCAGAATTGCCGCTCAGAAAAAACTCGCGCAGGTACTCACCGGTCACTCGCTTGCCGAGGAGATCGTGCTCTATCCAGCGCTGGCGCTGAATGGCGAGAAGGCGCATTCGACCAAGGCTTATACGGAGCAGAGCACGACGAAGGTGCAGTTCGCTGCACTCGAGCAGATCGACCCGATGAGCCAGGACTATCTCGACAAGCTCGAGCATATTCACGGCGCCCTTCTTCATCATGTCTACGAAGAGGAAGGCAACTGGTACCTCGATCTGCAGGAGAAGGCCGACGCGCCGACGCAGGGCCGACTGACGGATCGCTTCGACGAAGAGTTCAAGCGCTACATGGGTACGGCGGCGCGCGGGTGATCTCCTTCGCGCAGCCGCCCACCCCCGACGGGGCGGGCGCGCTATCGGATAGCCAGGCTCCGGGCTCTCGGATAGCCAGGCTCGCGGCCTGACGTCTCGAGCGCGTTGTAGTTCAGCTTGCCGTAGAGCCCACGCCAGATCGCGCGTGTTCGACCCCGACCGGTTCGCGCGCGATGCCAGCACTACGCGCATCGCTGCCCGACTCGCGGGCCATCGATTGCGTCGTGGCGGGCGCAGCGCAATTGGAACGGGTTGACAGCACTTGGCCGCGAACAAATACTCCGACCATAGGTTGTCGAGCGTTTCATATGTGGAACGTGCGAGGGTACTGATCCAGACCCGGCGGACGCACTCGGATCCGGGGCATCGGCCTGGCTGAAGCGCACGGCATCGCGGTCCGGCCCGCTGGAGGACTCGGCCCATGCCTGCAAGTCGAAGGCCCGTGGGCTTTCGATCCCGCGTTGCTCGATGGATGTCTCGGGGCACGTCGTCGCGGCGACTCACGGTCGGACAGCTGATCGCCGCGTTCCTCGGACGCCATGGGGTCAAAGCGAAGGTCAGATGAAAGCGATCGCCGTCATCGGTGCCGGCGCCATCGGCCGGGCGTTGATCGACCTGCTGCGTGACGACTGCGGCCTGCGTGTTTCGCAGGTGGTCGTGCCGGCACGGTCGATGGCCAAGGCCACGGCCGCGCTCGGTCAGGGCGACGAGTCCGCTCCGCGTGTCGTCTGCGCCCTGGACGTCTCCGACGGTGGCCGCCCGAACCTCGTGGTCGAGTGTGCCGGCCACTCGGCGCTCACCGAGCACGTGGTCCCGGCGCTGGCTGCCGGAATCCCGGCGGTAGTCACCTCGATCGGCGCCCTGCACGATGGCGAAGTCCTGGCTGCGCTCGAGGCGGCGGCCTGCGCCGGTCAGACCCGGGTCGAGCTGATCAGCGGAGCCGTCGGCGGGATCGATGCACTGGCCGCGGCCCGGATCGGTGGGCTCGAGGAGGTGGTCTACACCGGTCGCAAGCCGCCGGAGGCGTGGGAAGGCACGCCGGCCGCCGAATCGTGGGACCTGGCGCGGCTGCGCGAGCCGACGGTGATCTTCGAGGGTAGCGCGCGAGAGGCCGCGCGGAGATTTCCGCGCAACGCGAACGTCGCCGCCACCGTCTCGCTCGCCGGAATCGGGCTCGACCGGACCCGGGCGCGGCTGATCGCCGATCCGGGTGTTTCGCGCAACGTTCATCAGGTCGAGGCGCGCGGCGCATTCGGCCGGCTCGATCTGACGATCGAGAACTTCGCGCTGCCCGACAACCCCAAGACATCGGCGCTGACGGTCTACAGCATCGTCCGCGCCGTCCGCAACTTCACCGGCGCGCTCGCCCTGTGAGCCGATTCGAGTGAGCCGATGACCACGACTGCCACAGCCCGTGCGCGAGAAGGGCCGGCTCGGAATCCTCGAGTAGATGGAGCAGAAGTGCCTCTACCGGGGGATGAACGAGTCGCTGCTGCCGTGCGCGGCGTGACTCGCTCGCTGGACGGGGCCGGCCAGGCGATCGGGAGGAGAGCGATCAACTCGGCAAGACTTTGCGTGTTCCGGCTCGCCTCCACCGGGGTCGCCATCGTTGTCGCGATCGGTGTTGCGACGTCCGCCGTGAGCGGTGGTGCGACGGCTGCCGCGGCTGCCGAAATCGGCCAGTGGCCATCGCGCCCGATTGCCATCGTCAACGGCTATCCAGCAGGCGGGGACGCCGACGTCGTCGCCCGGCTCCTCGCCGAAAGAATGGCGGCCCGCCTGGGCAAGCCGGTGATCGTGGAAAACCGTACCGGCGCGAGCGGCACCATTGCCGCGACCTACGTGAAGTACGCGGCGCCCGATGGCTACACGCTGCTGTTCGTCCCCAGCACCTTTGCCATTGCTCAGCTGACGCTGAAGCCCAGCGGCCAGACCGCCTACGACGTGATCGGCGACTTCACACCGATCTTCAAGGCCGGAGATACGCCGTTGCTGGCAGTCACCGCCGAGGGCGCCGGCTACAAGGACCTGAAGTCGATCATCGCCGACGCGAAGGGGGGCAAGGCCTTCACCTATGGCACGCCCGGTGCCGGGTCACCGATGCACCTCGTCGGCGAGATGCTCAACGCGGCGGCCGGCACGAAGATCTTGCACGTGCCGTATCGCAGCGTAGGCCCCGGTGATCAACGATGCCCTCGGTGGTCACATCGTCATCGGATGGGTGACACCGGCAGCCGGCGCGCAGTACGTCGCCGCCGGCAAACTGGTACCGCTTGCCGTGGCCGATACCCGGCGCGCCCGGCTGATGCCAAACGTACCGACCCTGATGGAACTCGGCTACAAGGATGTCGAGGTCAGTGCCTGGATGGCGATGCTGGCTCCCAAGGGCCTGCCAGCAGCGATCGCGGGTCGCCTCAACGGTCTGCTCAACGAGATCATCAAGCTGCCCGATGTCGTCGAAAGGATGAACGCGCTCGGCATCGTTCCGGCCGGAGGCGCGCCGTCGGTCCTCGCCGCGCAGATCAGGGCCGATCTCGACCGCTACGGCCCGGCGATCAGGCAATTGGGGATTGCCGCCGACTGACCGCGAGCACGCGGACCCGGGGGCAAGGCGCGAGCCGGACTGGCCGAGCGCGATCGGGCGAGTGTGCGTCGGTGGGTCCATGGATTGCTCCTGTCGAAGCCAGGACCTTCGGGCGCAACGATGACTGGTCGGGCGAAGTTTTGAATACTGAAAACAATGGCAGCGGGTTGCACCCTGCCGCAGCCGATGTGCGCCGCGCCGCGCACAATACCGTCTCGTACGGGGCTTCGGCCAAGCCGGTGACGTCCCTCGGCCACTCCTCGCCTTGACCACTGCACGATCACAACTGGAGACAAGCCCAATGTCCCGCCTTCGCTCTCTCGCCCTCGGTGTCGCGCTGACACTGGCGCCGGCGCTCACGTTCGCCCAGGCCTGGCCCACGAAGCAACCGATCAAGATCATCTCGCCCTACGCGCCAGGGGGCACCACCGATGTCCTGGCACGCCTGCTGGCCGCCCGGATGCAGGACGCGTTCAAGCAGACGGTGATCGTCGAAAACAAGGCCGGCGCGGGCGGCAATATCGGTACCGAGATCGTTTCGCGGGCAGCGCCCGATGGTTACACGCTGCTGTTGGCGGCCAGTGGCCCGATCGTGATCTCCCCGTCGCTCTACAGGAAACTGGCATACGAGTCGATCAAGGACTTCACGTTCGTCGCGCCGGTGGCCAATGCGTCGTTCGTGATCCTGACCAACCCCAAGTCGGGGATCACCTCTGGCAAGGACCTGATCGAGCGCGTCAAGCGCGGCGAGCAGATCAACTTCGCGTCGGCGGGGTCGGGTACGCCCCAGCACATCATCGGCGAGATGTTCAACCAAGGCGCCGGGATCAAGATGCAGCACATCCCCTACAAGGGTTCAGGCCCGGCGATGGCTGACCTGCTGGGCAACCAGGTGCCGGTCTCGATCGAGAACCCGGTGCCGGCGATGCCGCACGTGAAGGCCGGGAAGGTCAAGGTGCTGGCCAGTACCGGCGCCAAGCGATCGCCGGTTTTCCCGGATGCGCCGACGGTCGCTGAACTTGGCTTGGCCGGCTTCGACGCCAAGCCGTGGTACGGACTGCTCGCGCCAGCCGGCCTCGACCCGACGATCGCGCAGCGGCTGAACGAGATCGTGCAGAAGACGTTGGCAACGGCCGATGTGAAAGAGCAGCTCGCGGGCCTGGGTGCCGAGCCGATGACGATGTCGCCGTCCGAATTCAAGTCCTTCGCCGAGGCCGACCGCGTCAAGTGGACGAAGGCGGTCAAGGCCTCGGGCGCGACCGCTGACTGAAGCGCCAGGGTGACGATCGGGTGCCGGCCCCCGACGTGAGTGCGCCGGTCACGAAGCTGTCGGCTGCTGCGCTCCGCCAGCTTTCGAGTCGGCGCCTGGCGGTCGATTCATGCGCCTGCCGGAGCCTGGAGTGCGCGGGATGGACAACCGTACCGGTCGGCTTCGACCAGACAGCGCTGCGCCGGGTCGGCCGCATCGGCAGCACCGATCCGTACGAAGAGCCGACCTTCGAGGAGCACCACCCGGACGGCACCCGCTACGACTCCGCCCTGGCCCCGATAGCGCTCGACTACTTTCCGTACAACCGCTGCGATGTCTGGCAGTGCACGGGATGCGCGCGCACGTTCCTGCGCTATACGGAGTTCGGCGGCTACTACGTCGACCATCGCATCCGCGAAGTCGATCCGGCGCTGGTCATCGAGCCGCTCGTCGATCGATAGACGAACCCGGCACGGGCAACCCGGGTAGGCTGGCCGGCCTCCAGCACCTGCTGAAGCGGACGCGCATCGGCCTGTCGATCCGAGCCGTCTCGAACAACGCGCTCGGGGCGCGATATGTCGGGATCGACAGTGACCGGACGATCGTTATGACCTTCGTCTTCGGCTCGCTGACGGGTGCCGTTGCCGGCGCCCTCGACGGCCACTACTGACCTCGGCAGGCGCGTATCGGAATCGCGTCCGCGCTTTCCGAGGACCTCAGGCCTTGACGTCGATGTGATAGAGCCCCCAGGGGCAAAGCGCGAAGCGCTGGTTCACCGGCTTGTCCTTGAATGCGGCCAGCGAATCGGCGTCGTAGACCGCCCACTGCGGTCCCAGGCCACCGAGCGCCATCGGTTTGCCGTCGATACGAATGGCGACGATCATCCGGTAGGCCGCCGCATCGGAGAGGGAGAGGGTCACGTTGTAGCCGTCGACGGCGCGCAAGCCCAGCTGCACCGTATTGCCTCGAGGTGCGCCGGCCGCGTCGAGCACGCTGGACAACAGCGGCCCTTCCAGCTGATGCGGCTTCGAATCGTATTCGAGCGTGGGCTTGATGGTCACCGATGGCAGACCCTGGAGCGCACCAGCGTCGAGCACGAACGCCTTGTCGAACTGGATGCCATGCCTGTGCATCATCAGATCGAGCACCGGATCGAACGGACCACGGTTCGACTTGCCCACCGCGCCAGTGACGGTCAGCAAGCCGGGTTGAAGGGGGTTCGATGCCCGAGCGTCCGCTGTCGCCGCGAGTGCTGCTCCTGCAGGCAGCAAGCTTGCGAGACCGGAGGTGACGAGAAATCGGCGCTTGTCCATGAGAGCTTTCCTCGTCAAGGGTTTCGCCAACCGGCGCGATGATCAGGGTGACCGAAAGGTGCGCTTCGATCGGACAATGGACACCGGCGGGTCCGATGTCGTCACCTACCACACCCCTCTGACTGTGGGATTGTCATTCACCGGAACAAGCTGGGCAAGGCCTTCGGGAGGCCATGCTTCCTCGCTGCGCGGATCAGCGCCCGGGATCGTCGATTCGACTTGCTGCCGGTCGGTGCTGGCTTCCGACGTCAAGGGCGTGATCCGCCAGCAGTCGTGGAAGCAGCAGCTGAGGGAAGGTCCGGGCTCGACAGCCCGGCGGGGTCGGGGCGCCCGCCGGGCTTCTTGCCGGACCCCGTGCGGACGTTATGGGGTCGAATCGATCCGACGTTCATGGGCGGCGAGTACCTCCCCGAGCGCGGACGCCAGGAGGTCGAGATCGCGAGGATCGCGATCCGGTCCACCCTGTTCGACGTCACGGTGGTCAATGCACGCCGATCGGGTACGCGAATCCGTTATCGCGTCGTCGATGAGTACGACGGAACGATGACGTCTCGCGTCCGAAGCGGGATGCCCCGGCACCCGTTGACGCTGCGAGCGCTGGTCGATTTCTTCCTCAGAGCCTGGAATCTCGAGGCGGTGCTCGGCGGGAACTACGACCTGCAACATGACCGGCCGGAACGGATCAAGGACTTCATCGTCGATGCGTCCAGCGATTTCTATCCGGACTTTCACAACGCCATCGAGTCGCGCATCGATGGCTGGCTGGAAGCCGCGGAAACGATGGTGACGAAGCCGCGTCGTGGGCGGCAGACCGGCACCGGGCCCGGGACGAAGTCAGGCGCGCTTTCGCATCCGGGGACCGAGAACCGGCGTGGCCGTTTGGAAGGAAGCAGGCGATGGTGAAGACACCGACGACGACGTCGGATCCGATGACCGGGCACGGGGTGACCCAGGACACTAGATGAGATCGCTCCTGATGATCGACTTCGGCGAACGCTCTACGACTTCGAGAGGTCGATGGTCGTCGTGGTTGTCGAAGTCGATGAGGCGACGCGAGTGGCGCCCGAGGCACTGGTCGCGGTAGGCCTGCGTTGTCGGCGCGGCCTACGCGCGTCGAAAGCGTCAGTTCAACTTGATCCCCGTCGTCTTCACCAGTTCCGCCCACTTCCGCAGCTCATCGTGGATGAACCGCCGCGACGACTCCGGCGTCGAATCGACAATCGGTTCCACCGTGGCCGCGCGCAGATCCTTCAACAGGCTCTCATCGGCCATCGACCTGCGCACCGCGTCGTGGAGCGCCGCGATCACTGGCTGCGGCGTCCCGGTCGGGACCAGGATCACGAACAGGCTCGTCGTGACCAGGTCCGGGAACCCGGCCTCGGCCGATGTCGGCACTTCGGTCGCGATCGACGAGCGCTTCTTGTCGGTCACGGCCAGGACGCGCAGCTTGCCCTGCTGGTGATGCTGATACATCGTGCCGATCCCGGATGCGATGACCTGCACGTGGCCGGCCAGCACATCGAGCAACGCCGGGTTTGCGCCCTTGTAGGGTATGTGGGGCATGTCGAGGTTGCCGGCCTGCAGGTTGAACAGTTCCCCGGTCAGGTGGCCGATGTTCCCTGTCCCCGAGCTGGCGAATTTGTACTTGCCGGGATTGTCCTTGACGAGCGCGGCCAGTTCCTTGAGCGACTTCGCGGGCACCGATGGATGGACACCGATCGCGAGGTGCTCGGCGGCGACGAGCGCGATCGGTTCGACGTCCTTCGCGACGTCGAACGGCAGGCCCGGTATCGACAGTGGCGTGATCGTCAGCGCGGCCGAACCGGTGAAGTAGATCGTGTACCCGTCCGGCTTCGAGCGGACCAGTTCCGATGTCGCGATCGTCGTCGACGCCCCGGGGCGGTTCTCGACGACGATCGATTGTCCGAGGATCGGGCTCATCCGAGCGGCCACGGCCCGGGCGACGACGTCGGTCGGTCCACCGGGTGCGAAGCCGACCAGCATCCGGATCGGACGCTGCGGGAACGGCTCCTGGGCGGTCGCCGTTTTCGATCCGAGCGTGGTGAACAGCGCGCAACCGGCGGCTGCCACTGCGAGCCGGCGCCATGCTGTGCGACGCGACGGCGGCAGTCGGGCAGCTACGGGGGCGAGGGCGACGCGGGCTTCGCGGTCAACGCGGGCGACGTGGGCGACGTGGGCGACGTGGGCGACGTGGGCGACGAGGGTACCGCGATCGACGTGATGTACGTGGTCAACGTGGTCAACGTGGTCGACGAGGGCGGTAGAGTCGTTGGCTGCTATGCAGGGATCCGGCTCGAACATGTCATTACCTCGTGCGGAGGGTGATCGGGGAAGGGCGTGACCAGGGAGCAGCGTGACCGGGGGTGTGACCGGGGGGCGTATTCAGGCCGGCGGCGGGTGGGTCGCGATCCAGTGCCGTGCAATGTCGATCCGCCGGCAGATCCAGACGCGGTCGTGACCGCGGGCATAGTCGAGGAAATGGCCGAGGGCGCGGGCACGTCCCGGCCGACCGGACAGCCGCGGGTGCAAGCCGACCGACATGATCCGCGGCGTGACCGCGCCTTCGGTGTAGAGTTGGTCGAAGCACTCGGTCAGGTACTGATGGAACTCGTGGCCGGTGGCGAAGCTCGCCGGCGCGCCGAAGCGGCCGTCGTTGGCGTCCATCGTGTACGGCACGACCAGGTGGTTCTTCTCGCCGACTCGTGTCCAGTACGGTAGTTCGTCGTTGTAGGCGTCCGAGTCGTAGAGGAAGCCGCCTTCCTCGACCAGCAGCCGGCGCGTGTTCTCTCCGGCACCGTAGCGACAGTACCAGCCCAACGGGCGTGAGCCGGTCGTCGCGGTGATGGAGGCGACGGCGCGCGTGATCTGGTCGCGTTCCTCGGCCTCGCTGAGCCGAAACGGTTCGATCCAGCGCCAGCCGTGACAGCAGACGTCGTAGCCCGCGTCGCGGATTGCCGCGGCGACGGCCGTGTTGCGCTCGAGTGCGCGGGCACAGGCAAAAGCCGTCAACGGCAGCGATCGCTGCCGGAACAGGTCGAGGATTCGCCAGACACCGACCCGGCTCCCGTATTCGTACAGCGATTCGAACGCAAGGTCGCGCTTGCCGGCGGGGACGCGGCCGCCGACGGCTTCGGTCAGCCCGGTCTCGTTGCGGTCGTCACCGTCGGCCACGGCGAACTCGCTCCCTTCCTCGTAGTTCAGCGCGAACTGCAGCGCGATCCGCGCACCGCCGGGCCAGTCGGCGAAGGGCGGGCGATCGGCGTAGCCGACGAGATCGCGGATGGCAGTTCCGATCGTCATTGCGTAGCCGCCTCGCCGCCCGCAGCCGGGCGGGGTCGAGCGGCGCGCCACCGGTCGGCGATCGCGGCGGGCGACGCCTGCCAGAACGCGCTGGCATCGCAGTCGCCGAGCACGCGCTCGAGCGCCCGGGTTCGCCACGGAACACCGGCTGTCGCAGCGTGCAGCGGCAGCGCCAGCACCGAACCGAGCAGTGCATCGGACTGCCACCAGGCGAAGGCGGCCGCGAGCGAGGCCTCCCAGTCGCGTCCCTGGACTCGTCGCCCCTGCATCGACTGCACGTCGTCGAGTTCGGCCGCCGCCGGCAGCATCACGATCCGGCGGTGCGGGCCGAACGCGAGCGGCCGCTCGTCGTTGGGCCAGTCGACTGCGTGATCGA
>JBEVJQ010000305.1:0-12928 GCA_040510055.1 Burkholderiaceae bacterium
TCTATATGCAGATCGGTACCGAGGGTATCGGTCTCGGCGCGGGTACGGGCCTGTCCGACAACTTCGGCGTTCGGGCCGAGGCCAACTACGGTCGCCTGAACGGTGACTTCAACGCCGGCGACCTCGACTACGAGGCGAAGATGAAGCTGCGCGGGGCCGGCATCTACGGCGACTGGTTCCCGACGCCGAGCACGTTTCGCCTGACGACTGGCGCGAGCTTCAACAACTCGCGCATCGACGGCACGACGGCGAGTTCATCGACGCTGACGATCAATGGCCGCCAATATTCAGCAGCGGGCGAAGCTGTCATCGCGACCATCGAGTGGCCCACCGTGATGCCCTATCCGGGAATCGGGGTCGGCCGCGGCCCGCGGGCCCGAGGTTGGGGATTCTTCGCCGATCTCGGCGTTCTGATCGGCAAGCCGAAGACGACGCTGACAGCAACGCCCGGGCTGGCGCAGGTGCCGGCCGCGGACCTCGAACGCGAGCGCCGCGAGCTGCAGGACAAGGCCGACGACTACCGCATCCATCCGGTGGTGAAGATCGGTGTCTCCTACGCTTTCTGACCTCTCCTGCGGCTCAGGCGGCTGTCCGCGGTTCTCGAGCCGTCCCCATCACGCTTCCTTGGATCGGGAGGCAGTGCGGAAGTCGTCTTCGCCGAGCCCGGCGCGATTGCAGTGATCAAGTTGACGGCCCTCCGATGGCGTCGTCTAATTTTGACTGATCGGGTCGCGGCCCCGTCCGAGCCGGTTCGACCGGTTCGCTCACCTCCTTTCATAGCCCGTTCACCGCATCGTCCGCCCGTCCGCAGCGCGTGACACCGCCCGCGATGCTCCGGGCGGCCAGCAGGCCAAGGCCGCCATGGCTACACGCCCCAGGACCCGTCCCGCGATCGCTTCCGCCGCCACGGCGGCCACCGAGCCCCGCCGGAGACGGGCGTTGATGACACTCGGGTCGATCGTCGTCGTCGGCCGGTCGCGCATGGCCGCGGCGCAGCCGCTCGCCACGACTTATCCGCAGCCGGGCAAGGCGATCCGATTGCTGATCGGCGTCGCACAGGGTGGTGCGCTCGATCTGCAGGCGCGTACCATCGCGCAGAAGGTGGCCGAGCAAACCGGCGCCACCGTGACGGTCGAAAACATGCCGGGTCAGCATCTGATCACCTCGGCCCGGGAAGTGATCGACGCGGCGCCCGATGGATATACGCTGCTGTTCGGGCCGTCCACGATCTTCGCGCAGAATCCGCACACGCTCGCCCACGTGCCCTACGATCCGCTGAAGGACTTCACACCGATCACCGTGGCCACGCGTGGCCCCCTGGTGCTGACCTCGCACCCATCGATACCGGTGACCACGGTCCGCGAACTGGTGGCTTGGGCGAAGGAGCATCCGGGCAAGCTCGTCTTCGGGTCGTTCGGTGTCGGCACCTCGTCGCACGTCTATGCCGAGGCCTTCGGGCGGATCGCCGGTATCGAGATCGTCCACGTCGCGTACGACGGCGGGGCCGAGGCCACCCGCGACTTGTTCGAAGGGCGCATCCACGCCTACTTCGACGCCGCGCCGACGGCGATCGCCAATGCCCGGACCGGCAAGATCCGGCTCCTGGGCGTGGCCGCGTCCGAGCGCAATCGATTCATCCCGGATGTGCCTACGATTGCCGAGCAGGGCGTGCCCGGCCTCGACCTGGCGACCTTCGTCGTCATCGTCGGACCAGCGAAGATGGAGCCGCGCCTGGTGGCGATGGTCAACGAGATCTTCGTTCGTGCCCTGTCGACCCAGAGCGTAACCGACGCCGTCGCCACCGGTGGCTACGAAACGGCGCCGACGACGCCCAAGCAAGCCCAGGTCGAGATCCGCCTGGCATACGACAGGTGGGGCGAGATGATCAGCCGAATCGGATTCCAGAAACAATGACCGCGAAAACACTTCTCTATGCTCAGTCGGGCGGCGTCACCGCCGTGATCAATGCCACCGCGTCCGCGGTGATCGCCGAGGCGCGCGCGCGCAAGGTCAAGGTGCTTGCGGCGCGTAACGGCATCCTCGGTGCGCTGCGCGAGGAACTGTTCGACACCTCGAAGGAGAGCGCCGCCACCATTGCGGCCCTGGCTCACACCCCCGGAGGCGCCTTCGGCAGCTGTCGGGTCAAGCTCAAGTCGCTGGAAGACGATCGCGTGCGCTACGAGCGACTGCTCGCGGTGCTGCGGGCGCACGACGTCCGCTATTTCCTCTACAACGGCGGCAACGATTCGGCCGACACGGCGCTGAAAGTCTCCAAGCTCGCGGCCGAGTTCGACTACCCGCTGACCTGCATCGGCGTGCCGAAGACCATCGACAACGACCTGGCCGTCACCGACTGCTGTCCCGGTTTCGGCTCGGCCGCCCGGTATACGGCGGTATCGGTCGCCGAATGCGCGCTCGATGTGGCGGCGATGGCCGAGACCTCGACCCGCGTCATGATCTACGAGGCGATGGGCCGCCATGCCGGGTGGCTCGCCGCCGCCGGGGGGCTGGCCGGCAAGACCGCCGACGACGCACCGCACCTGATCCTGTTCCCGGAGCGGCCGTATGACGAGGCCGACTTCCTGGCGCGGGTCCGGGCCACTGTCGATCGCGTCGGCTTCTGCCTCGTCGTCGCAAGCGAGGGCATAAAGACGTCGGACGGCCGCTTCGTCGCCGACGCCGGCGGCGGCAAGGACTCGTTCGGCCACACGCAGCTGGGCGGGGTCGGGTCTTTCCTTGCCAGTCGCGTCAAGGACGAACTGAAGCTCAAGGCGCGGTGGTGCCTGCCAGATTACCTCCAACGGTCGGCCAGGCACCTGGCGTCGAAGACCGATCTCGACCAGGCGCAGGCGGTCGGCAAGGCGGCGGTGAAACTCGCGCTGGCCGGCGACAACGCAACGATGCCGGTGATCAAGCGGACGTCCGATTCGCCGTACCGCTGGAAGATCGAGGCGGCCCCGCTCGAAAAGGTTGCCAATCACGAGAAGAAGATGCCCGCCGGCTTCATCCGCAAGGACGGCTACGGCATCACGGCCGCGGCGCGCGCCTACCTCGAGCCGTTGATCCGGGGCGATGCCTCGGTCCCGTTCGGCCGCGACGGGATCCCGCGGTATCCGGAATTGCGCAACCGGCTGGTTGCGAAGAAGCTGCCGGCGTTCGACGCCTAGCAGCCTGGGCGGCTTCGGCCGCCATCGGCTGGCCACGCCGTCCGCCGTCTCGGCACGCGGCGCTGGGCATGCGGCACGGGGCGCCCGACGCTGGGCATGCGGTACTGGACACGCGGCACTGGGATGTCTCATTGTTCCTGGCCGGATCTCGACCGGAAGGTGATTGCATATCGGGTTAATCATGTGCAAAAATCGTAACCATCAGACCGAGAGGAGTTTGCTCATGAAACCTACGCCGCCAGGTTGGCCGAGACTGTCGGGCTCGGTGTTCTACGACGATCCGAAGGCCGCTATCGACTGGTTGTGCGACGCGTTCGATTTCAAAGTCCGGCTGCTGGTCGAGGGCGAGGACGGGCGCGTCGACCATTCGGAGCTCGAATACGGCGAAGCCCTGATCATGGTCGGGCAGGCCGGCGAGGATCTCGTTCACCGCAAGGACGCGGACGGTCCGCCGTTGATCCGGGCCAGTCCCAGGTCGACCGATGGGAGGGTGACGCAGGTCATGTGCATCGTCGTCGACGATGTCGATGCCCATTGCGCGCAGGCACGTGGCGCCGGTGCCGTGATCGGACAGTCACCGAGCACCCAGGACTACGGCGAAGACTACTGGGTCGATCGCAGCTACCGCGCGATCGAGCCCGAGGGCAACCACTGGTGCTTCATGCAGCGACTGGCGACCAGGGGGCGTCCGCACGCAGCGTCATGAGCGACTCGGTCGTGCAGCCGCCCGGCGGCGGCGGCCGCGTTGCTGCCGGCGGACGTGGCGCTACCGGCGGCCCCGTCGCCACTGGCAGTCGCGTCGCCACCGGCCCCCGCGTTGCCACCGGCAGCCCCGTCGCTACCGCCGCCCGCGTCCCCGTTGGCTCCACGCGCGATGTCCGGCCGGCCTCCGCTGGCGGAACGCCGCGCCGGACCGCCGCTCAGGGTCGCGCTGCCGCCCTCGACCGGACCCTGGCCGCACTGGCCGATCCGCACCGGCGAGCACTCATCGACCTGCTCGGCAACAAGGCGCTGCGGCCGAGCGACGTTGCCGATCGGCTGGCGATCAGTCGCCCGGCCTTGAGCCGCCATCTGCGCGTGCTGCGCCAGGCAGGCATAGTCGAACAGGCGCTGCTCGATGCCGATGCGCGCGCCCGTCCTGTCCGCCTCGTTTCGGCACCGCTCAGCGAACTGCGCCGTTGGCTCGAATCGGTCGAGGCGTTCAGGGACGGTCGTTGAGACGCCGTCCTGCCACTCGCGGTCTACACTTGCCGCCAAACAGCGGGCCGTCGGCGGGACGCGATCGGTCCGGTTCCGGGGCGCGATCGCGAATCGATCCGCCCTCATGAGAGGGGAGACAATTGCCATGCATCGTTCGTGGACCGACCGTCCCGTGAGCCGTGATCATTCGCGCTTCGGTCGGCGCGGATTCCTCGAGGCCGCAGTCGGCGCCGGAGTGGCCACTGTCGGCAGTTCGATCGGTCTGCCGGCCTTCGCGCAGTCTTTCGAATTCAAGCCCAGCCAGCGCTACCCCGATCCGGCCGTCCAGATCCTCGATCCGAGCTTCACCAAGTACCGGATCTACAGCAGCACGGTCGAGCAGGTCGCCACAGGGATGCGCTGGGCTGAAGGACCGGTCTATTTCCCGGCTGGCCGCTATCTGCTGGTCAGTGACATTCCGAACAATCGGATCATGCGTTTCGACGAGACCGACAACACCTTCAGTGTGTTCCGATCGCCGGCGAACTATGCCAACGGCAACACTCGAGACCGCCAGGGGCGCCTCGTGACCTGCGAGCATTCGGTCACGCGGCGAATCACCCGGACCGAGCACGACGGCCGGATCACGGTGCTGGCTGACAACTTCGAAGGGCGACGGCTGAATGCGCCGAACGACATCGTGGTCAAGTCCGACGACTCGATCTGGTTCACCGATCCGCTGTTCGGCATCAATGGCGAATGGGAGGGCGAACGGGCGAAGAGCGAGCAGCAGACGACCAACGTCTACCGGCTCGGCAGCGACGGCAAGCTGACCGCCAAGGCAACCGACATCTTCAATCCCAACGGCCTCGCGTTCTCGCCCGACGAGAAGAAGCTCTATGTCGTCGAGTGGCGCGGCTCCCCGCACCGCAGCGTCTGGAGCTTCGAGGTCGGCGCCGACGGCGCGCTCGGCAACAAGACCAAGCTGATCGACGCCAATGGTCCCGGCGCCCTCGACGGCTTTCGTGTCGATCGCGACGGCAACCTCTGGTGTGGTTGGGGAAGCAGCGGCGCGCCGGGAGCGAAATCCGAGGAGCTCGACGGCGTGATGGTCTTCAATCCCGAAGGCAAGCCGATCGGCTTCATCCGGCTGCCCGAGCGCTGCGCCAATCTCGAGTTCGGCGGACCGAAGCGCAACCGCCTCTACATGGCCAGTTGCCATTCGCTGTACGCCGTCTACGTCGAAGCCCACGGCGCG
Source organism: Burkholderiaceae bacterium (assembly GCA_040510055.1). Lineage (GTDB taxonomy): Bacteria > Pseudomonadota > Gammaproteobacteria > Burkholderiales > Burkholderiaceae_E > Lautropia. The sequence goes on from JBEVJQ010000305.1 coordinate 5,605, forward strand.
ATCTGACCGCGGCAACTTTACCTATCTTTACCGGGCGGAGAACGAACCTTAACCGAGGTGCCCCAAGATTCGCAGCACTGACCCGCAACTACAAGGAGGTTGGTCATGCGATTCAACAAGAGCCTCGCGGCTGCCGCGTTCGCGGTGGTGGCGACCACTGCCGCGATCGGCGGGGCATTTGCCCAGAACACTCCCGGGGTCCCCGGTGATCCGGCCGCGACCGGCGCCGAGCCGGGTGCGCCCCGCGGACGGCATCATGGCGACCCTGCGCGCCATGCGCAACGGATGGAGCAGCGGATCTCGCGGATGGTCACGCAGGTCGGCGGTACGGCCGAGCAGCGCGACCGGATCGTCGCGATCATGAAGGCGGCGATGGCCGATCAGGCCAAACTACGTGAACAGGGCCGGGCACTGCGCGGCCAGGGGATCGAACTGCTGAAGGCACCCAGCATCGATCGCGCGGCGCTCGAGAAGCATCGTGCTGACCGACTGGCGTTGTTCGACGCGATGTCGCGCCGGATGACGACGGCCCTGGCCGACGCCGCCGAGGTGCTGACGCCGGAGCAGCGCGTCAAGTTCGCCGAACTGAGCGAACGCCGCGGCTGGCGCGGGCGCGGGCCCCATGGTCCCCACGGCCACGGCGGCCCTGACGGGCGTCCAGGTCCGGGTTCTACGCCGGGCGTTGCGCCGGGCGGAACACCCGGCTCGACGTCGGGCTCGATGTCGGGCTCGACGCCGAGCTAGACGCCCAGTGCCGCGCGCGGGGCGTACCCCGCCCATGGTAAGAGCGCGGGGCTGAGCAGCGGGAACGTGGGTCGTGCCGCGCGGCCCACGGACCTCGCCGTTCGATCCGATTCCGGCATCAATCGACCGACAATCGAGGGGTGAACCCGCGTGTCCTGCTCATCGACGACGACCGGCGGCTGGCCGAGATGGTCGTTCGCTACCTCGGGCAATCCGGGATGGTGGTCGAACACCGTGGCGATGCCGCCTCCGGGCTGGCGGCGCTCGAAACGATGGCACCCGACCTGGTGCTGCTCGACCTGATGCTGCCCGATGCCGACGGTCTCGATGTCTGTCGCCGGGTCCGTGTCGCGAACGGTCCGGCGCGGATGGTGCCGATCCTGATGCTGACCGCGCGCGGCGAGATCACCGATCGGGTCGTCGGCCTCGAACTCGGCGCCGATGACTACCTGTCGAAACCGTTCGAACCGCGTGAACTGCTGGCCCGCGTCCGGGCGCTGCTGCGTCGCGCCGGCAGTGCCGCGGCGACGGCTGCCTGGGTCTCATCGGGTTCGGCTTCACCAGCGTCGGCATCATCGGCGTCGGCTTCACCGTTGTCGGACTCACCGGCGTCAGCTTCGTCGGCTGCGGCTTCCTCGGCTGCGCCTTCCTCGGCTGCAACAGCCACGCCGGACTCATCGACCGGCGACCCGTCGTCGGCTGCTCCCGCAAGCGCCGCCGAGCAAGCGGCTGCCAGCGCCTACCGCCGGCGCCGGATCCGGTTGGGCGCGCTGGAGATCGACCCCGACGCCCGCGAGGCGCGGGTCCGTGGCGTGGTGCGAACCCTGACCGCGTATCAGTTCGACCTGCTGGCAGTGCTCGCTGCCAATGCCGGCAAGGTCATGTCGCGCGAACGCCTGATGGACCTCGTCAAGGGCGAGCAGCTCGAGGCCTTCGACCGCTCGATCGACGTTCATGTCGGACGGATCCGGCTCGCAATCGAGGACGATCCGAAGCATCCGCGACGGTTGCTGACGGTACGTGGCGCCGGCTATGTCATGGCGCGGCAACCTGTCGAGAGCGATCTGCCGGCGTCGTGATGGGCCGCCCCGATCATGGCCGTAGTTCGATGGACGACGCCGGAGCGTGGCGGTGAGACGGCTGTCGTTGACGATCTTTCTCGCGGTGTTGGCGAGTCTGCTGCTGTTCGCGCTTGCCGTGGTCGGCATCTGGACCTGGTCCTGGGAGGCGCGCGCCGAGCAACTGGAGCGCCGCATCGCCGCCGTCGTTGCCGACCCGGTGCTGCAGGATCCGGCTAGCAATCGCGACAGCCTGCAACGTGCACTGCACCGCCTGCAGCAGCCATCGCGTCTCGACCTGACGATCGTCGACGACGACAACGGGCTCGTCGCGCAGGCCGGCCGTCCGATCGTTCCCCGTCACCGCCGGCACGGTGCCGGCCCGCCGATCGTGCCCGATGGCGACGAGCGCGACGGAGAAGCGCCGCGGTGGCGGCGCTGGGTGGCGACCTTCGACCTGCCCGGTGATCGCTGGCTGCTGGTGCGACCGCCGCGGACGCGGCCGCCGCCGCCACCGGTGGGGTTGCTGTCGGGAACGGCGCTGCTGACGCTGGCGGTGGCGCTGGTGGCATGGCCGGTCTCGCGCCGGATCACGCGGCGGCTCGAGCGCTTGCAGCAGGGTGTCGAGCAGCTGGGTGCTGGCGTCCTCGAGGCACGGGTCCCCGTCGAGGGCCGCGACGAGGTGGCAGCCCTGGCACGCAGCGTCAACGCCTCGGCGTCGCGGATCGAGGCACTGGTTTCGACTCAGGCGCGGCTCCTCGACAGCCAGCGAAGGCTGCTGGCCAATGCATCGCACGAACTGCGGTCGCCGCTGGCCCGGATCCGGCTGGCGCTGGAGTTTCTGCTGCCCGAACGGAACGACGAGGCGCTACGCGACGAAGCGCTGCGCAGCGTGGCCGAACTCGACCGGCTGATCGACGAGATCCTGACGTCGAGCCGGATCGATGCCGCGGCCCTCGGCCATGGCGACGCCTTGGCTCGTGAGCCGGTCGACCTTGCCGGTCTGGCTGCCGAGGAGGCAGTGCGGGTCGATGCCGAGGTCGAGGTCCGCGGAGGCGGAGCGGCCGAAGTGCCAGGCGATCCGCGGCTGCTGCGCCGATTGCTGCGCAACCTGCTCGAGAACGCGCGGCGCTATCACCATCTGCCACTGGACGACGCAGGCGAGGCGGTCCAGCTCGTGATCGATGCCGCCGCCGACCCGCTGACGCTCGCCGTGCTCGATCGCGGTCCCGGCGTGCCGGTGGCCGAACGCGACAAGATCTTCGAAGCGTTCTATCGCGTCGAGGGTCATTCGGAAGGGGCAGGCGGCGTCGGCCTCGGGCTCGCGCTGGCGCGCCAGATCGCCCGCGCGCACGGAGGCGACGTCCGGTGCGAGCCGCGCGACGGCGGCGGCAGCGCATTCATCGTGACGCTGGCCCGGTGAGCGTGCAACTGAATACCAGCAAGAAGTAGACGGCGCTGCCGGGACTCGCTCTCGCGGCTGGGACTCGCTCTCGCGGCCGGGACTCGCTCTCGCGGCCGGGACTCGCGTTCGCTGCCGGGACTGGCGTTCGCTGCCGGGACTGGCGTTCGCGGCGGATCGCCGCGGCGAGCGCTCAGGCCGGCAGCGGTCCGGCGTAGCGCCGCGTTCCGACGACCACCGGATAGTCGGGCCTGCCGTTACGGATCCAGTTCACGATGTTGCTGGCCGCCTTGCGGCGCAGTTCGATTTCCGACGCTGCCGAGTAGAACGCCGAATGCGGCGTGAGGATCACGCGCCGATCGGAGAGCAGCGGGTGGCCGGCGGGCACGGGCTCGATCGGAAGCACGTCGAGGCCGACGCCGGCGAGCCGATCGCTGGCGAGGATTCGCACCAGGCCGTCGCTGTCGACCACTGCGCCACGCGCGGTATTGACCAGGTACGAGCCAGGCTTCATCCGCTCGAGCAACGACTCCGAGACCAGGCCGCGCGTCTCGTCGGTCAACAGGCAGTGGACCGAGACCGCATCGGCCTGTTCGAACAGCGCTTCGAGGCCGACGCGGCCGACGTACTGCGGAAAGTCGCCGTCGATCAGGTACGGATCGTGAGCAATCAGGCGCTTGAAGATCGGCTGCGCATAGTGGGCGAAGCGCTTGCCGATCCGGCCGAGGCCGAGGATGCCGACGGTCAAGTCCTGGGCGCGCGGAACGACGCCGGCGCTGGTGTAGTGCCAGTTGCCGTCGTGGATATCGGTATCGAGCCGATGCAATCGGCGGATCAACGCGAGCAGCATCGACAGCGCGTGCAGCGAGACCTCGCCGACGCCGTAGTCGGGCGAATTCGCGACCCAGACGCCGGCGTCACGGGCGTCGGCGGCGACGATCGTGTCGTAGCCGGCGCCGATCCGCGAGGCGATGCCGATCGCCGGGCGGGCGGCAAACACCTTGCGGTTGATCGGCGCATACTGGACCAGCAGCGCGCAGCAGCCTTCTGACTCGCGAATCACGTCGTCGTCGGTCCGGCACTGGGCGACGCGCAGGTCGATGCCCGCACGCTCGAACAGCTCGCGTTCGAGCGCGATGTCATGCAGGTCGTGGTCGGTGAGCAGGACGCGCGGTCGGTTGCTAGGCATGGGGATCCGATGGAAAGGGATTCGAGTCAGAGGCGGTTTGCTATGCTAGTGCCTCGTTCCGGTCGTGGGCGTCATCCGGTCGAGGCCCTGCGACGCGGGCCGAAACGGGGCACACACGGCGTTGCCCCAGCGGGTCGATATCGTACAGACATCGACCGGCAGGCGCGCCTCGCGCCCATCTCCGCTGCGACCCGTCTCGATGTCACTTGCCGCATCGCAGGGCACCCGGGACGGACCGACACCACTGCCAGGGTTTCGCGATGAACAGGATCGATCTCCAGGGCCGTGCAGCCGTCGTCACCGGCGCAGCCACCGGCATCGGGCTGGCCGTGGCCGCGCGGTTGGCCGCGAGCGGGGCGCGGGTCGCGCTCTGGGACATCGACGGCGCCGCGGCCGAGCGCGGCGCGAAGTCGCTGCCGAATCCTGACGGCCCTGGCGCCGACTCCTCGGGGGGCCGGCCAGCGGTGACTGACCGCGCCGACGGCGCCGCCCACCTTGGACTCGGGCTCGATGTCGCCGACGAGAACGCCGTCGACGAGGCCGCGGCGCGAACGGTCGCGACCTTCGGCTCGCTCGACATCATGATCTGCAGCGCCGGCATCACCGGTCCGAACAAGGCAGTGGCCGAATACGGCCTTGCCGAATGGAAGAAGGTCTTCGACGTCAACGTGCACGGCCTGTTCCTCTGCAACCGTGCCGCGGCGCGCCAGATGATCCGCCAGGACTATGGCCGGATCGTCAACGTCGCCTCGATCGCGGGCAAGGAAGGCAATCCCAACGCGTCGGCGTACTCGGCGTCGAAGGCCGCGGTCATCGGCCTGACGAAGTCCCTGGGCAAGGAACTGGCGAAGACCGGCATTCGCGTCAACTGCGTGACGCCGGCGGCCGTCAAGACGGCGATCTTCGACCAGATGACCCAGCAGCACATCGACTTCATGCTGTCGAAGATACCGATGGGCCGCTTCGGGCTGGCCGAGGAGATCGCGGCTCAGATCGCCTGGCTGGCGAGCGAGGAGTGCTCGTTCTCGACCGGCGCGGTGTTCGACCTGTCCGGTGGTCGCGCCGTCTATTGATCGGCGCATCGCCGCCTTCACCGCAATCGCCCGTTCTCTGCCGAGCACGGTTCGTGCCGTCGCCGAGCGCTTCAAGCCGATGAGTGTCGTCCGATGAAACGAGATCCGAAGCGCACCACGCCCGCCGCGGGCGAGGATTCGGCCCGCCCACGCTACGAGGCCGAGGCGCTGGTGGCGTTCGCCACCAGTCTGCTCACGGGAGCCGGTGTGGCGTCCGATGCCGCGCACGACGTCGCCGCCGTGCTGGTCGAAGGCGATCTCCTTGGACACGATACCCATGGACTGGGACTGCTGAGCGGGTACCTGAGCGAACTCGACAAGGGTTCGATGACCCGTTCGGGCGATCCCGAAGTGCTCAACGAGCGGACCACGGTCGCGTGCTGGGATGGCCAGCGGTTGCCGGGCCCCCATCTGTTGCGCCGGGCCGTCGACTGGGCGCGCCCACGGGCGCGCGATCACGGCCAGGCAACGGTTGCGATCCGGCGCAGCCATCACATCGCCTGCCTTGCCGCCTATCTCGAGCCGGTCGCGCGCGCCGGCATGCTGATCGAGATCTACAGCTCCGATCCGGCCGTGGCCAGCGTTGCGCCGTTCGGGGGTACCCGCGCAGTGTTCACGCCGAACCCGATCGCCATCGGCATACCGACCTCGCGCGACCCGATTCTCATCGACATCTCGGCGTCGGTCACGACTAACGGGTTGTCCAACCGGATGCGCGCGGCCCGGGTCAAGGGACGGCACGACTGGTGGCTCGACGGATCCGGTCAGCCGACCAATGACCCGGCCGTGCTGTTCGACGAGCCGCCGGGAACGATCCTGCCGCTCGGCGGCCTCGATGCCGGCCACAAGGGCTACGGGCTCGCGCTGATGGTCGAGGCCTTCACCGGCGGGCTGGCTGGCTACGGCCGGGCCGACCTCCCCGACGGCTGGGGCGCGAACGTGATGGTCCGCCTGACCGATCCAGGAGCGTTCGGCGGCCAGGCGGAGTTCAACTGGCAGACCGACTGGCTGGTCGACGTCTGCCACGACAATGTGCCGCGGGTCGCGGGCCAACCGGTCCGTCTGCCCGGCGAGCGCGGGCTCGCGCGCAAGCGTGAACAGCTGTCGACCGGGGTCGAGCTGCACCCGTCGATCATGCCGGCGCTCGAGCCCCTGGCCAGCCGCTATCGAGTACCCGTACCGGAGCCCATCGAATCATGAGCCGACCTGAAGTGCTTCTGATGAGCCCGCTGTATGCGCCGACGCAGCAGCGGCTCGAATCGTCGTACCTCGTCCATCGCCACTGGTCGGCTTCCGACCCCGCAGCGCTGGTGGACAAGGTCGCCCCGGTGGTCAAGGTCGTCGTCACCAGCGGCGGCCGCGGCATCGAGGCAGCGATCCTCGAGAAGCTGCCGAACGTCAAGCTGGTCTCGTGCTTCGGTGTCGGCGTCGACGCGATCGACGTCGACTACTGTCGCCAGCACGGGATCGCCGTCACCAATACGCCGGACGTGCTGACCGACGATGTCGCCGACCTGGCCGTCGCATTGATGCTGGCTGTCCTGCGTCGCGTCGCTGAAGGCGACCGGTTCGTCCGCGCCGGCAAGTGGAAGCAGGGATCGCTTCCGCTCGGCACCAGCGTACGCGGGCGCAAGGTCGGTGTGATCGGCTTCGGTCGCATCGGCCAGGCGATCGTCGAGCGCTGCCTGGCGTTCGGTACCGAGATCGGCTACCACGGACCGAACCGCAAGCCCGTCGACCACGAGTATTTCGCCGATCTCGTGGCGATGGCGCGCTGGTCCGACGTCCTGATCGCCGCCTGTCCTGGCGGCGCCGCGACCAAGGGGATCGTCTCCGCGCCGGTGCTCGAGGCGCTCGG
>JBEVJQ010000306.1:0-4344 GCA_040510055.1 Burkholderiaceae bacterium
CGCAACTATCCGCCGACCATCAACCACGCGGCCCAGGCCGCCTACGCGCGCGCGGTGATGGCCGACATCGTCGGCGCCGACAATGTGCTCGAGCCCGAGCCGGTGATGGGGGCCGAGGATTTTTCGTTCATGCTGCTCGAACGGCCGGGTGCCTATGTGTTCATCGGCAACGGCGACGGCGACCATCGCGACACCGGCCATGGGCTGGGCCCCTGCACGCTGCACAATCCCAATTACGACTTCAACGACGAGCTGATTCCGATCGGGGCGACCTTCTGGACCCGCCTGGTCGAACGATTCCTGGCCAAGATCTGATCCCGGGCCCGTCCGCGACGGGCCTTTTTTCTGTCTCCGCCGTTTTCAACTTCACGGGTCCTTCTCACGCTTTTCGGGCATGCGCGTACCGACGAACCCGAATCCGCCCCCACCATGCTCGCGTTCGTGATCCGACGCCTGCTGCAGGCGAGCGTCGTGATGCTCGTGGTGGCCTTCATCGCGTTCTCGCTGTTCCAGTATGTCGGCGATCCGGTGCTGAACATGCTCGGCCAGGACGCGACGCCCGAACAGCGCGAGGAGTTGCGCGAGGGGCTGGGACTGAACCGGCCGTTCCACGTCCAGTTCATCGCGTTCGTCGGTAACGCGGTCCGCGGCGAGTTCGGCCTGTCGTATCGCCAGGGACGGAAGGTCTCGACGCTGCTCCAGGAGCGCTTGCCGGCGACGTTGGAGTTATCGCTGGTGGCCGCGGTGCTTGCGCTCGCGGTCGGTCTGCCGATGGGGGTCTACACCGCGCTGCGGCGCAAGGGCGTGCTGTCGAACCTGTTTCTGGCGATCTCGCTGGTTGGGGTATCGCTGCCGACGTTCCTGATCGGCATCCTGCTGATCCTGCTGTTCGCCGTGTTGCTCGGCTGGCTACCCTCGTTCGGGCGCGGCGAGACCGTGGCGCTCGGCTGGTGGTCGACGGGACTGCTGACGCGCGACGGCTGGCTGCACCTGATCCTGCCGGCGATCACGCTGGGACTGTTCCAGATGACGCTGATCATGCGGCTGGTCCGCTCCGAGATGCTCGAGGTGCTGCGCACCGACTACATCAAGTTCGCCCGGGCCCGCGGCCTGAGCGACCGGGCGATCCATTTCGGTCACGCGCTGAAGAACACGCTGGTGCCGGTCATCACCATCACCGGTCTGCAGCTCGGTTCGATCATCGCGTTCTCCATCATCACCGAACAAGTGTTCCAGTGGCCCGGGATGGGGCTGCTGTTCATCCAGTCGGTCCAGGCCACCGACATCCCGATCATGGCCGCGTACCTGTGCCTGATCGCACTGATCTTCGTGCTGATCAACCTGCTGGTCGACGTGCTCTATTTCGTCGTCGACCCGCGGCTGCGGGCCGAACGCGCCACCGGGTCGCATTGACGCCGGCTCGCATTGAGATACGCCTCGCATGTACCTTGCTGCCCACCCCGCCCTCGTCGACTTCCGCGCCTGGCACGGCGAGCTGACGGCGATCCGCCATGATTTGCACAGCCATCCGGAAATCGGTTTCGAGGAGCATCGGACGGCCGCCGTCGTCAGTCGCCTGCTCGCGAGCTACGGTGTCGACGCCGTGCATACCGGCATCGGAGGCACCGGTGTCGTCGGGGTGATCCATGGCGCGGCCGGCCCCGGGGGACCGGCGATCGGCCTGCGCGCCGACATGGACGCCCTGCCGATGCATGAGGAGAACACCTTTGCCCATCGATCGGTCACGCCGGGCAAGATGCACGGTTGCGGTCACGACGGCCATACGACGATGCTCCTCGGGGCCGCCCGCTATCTGGCCGCGCGGCGGACCTTCGCCGGTACCGTCCACCTGATTTTCCAGCCCGGCGAGGAGGGATTCGCCGGTGCCCAGGCGATGATCGACGACGGGCTGTTCGAGCGGTTCGACTGCAGCAGTATCTACGCGATGCATAACTGGCCGGGACTGCCGCCGGGCAAGTTGGCAGTGAGAGCCGGGCCGATGATGGCCGCGGCCGACAAGGTGACGATCGAGATCGAAGGCCGCGGCGGCCACGGCGCACATCCGTATCTGGCAGTCGACCCGGTAGTCGTGGCCGCGCAGATCATCTGTGCGGCCCAGACCATCGTCTCGCGCGACGTCCCGCCGCTGCAGCCCGCGGTGGTCAGCCTGTGTTCGATCCAGTCCGGGAGCGCGGGAGCGTTCAGCGTCATCCCGGGCCGGGCCACGGTCACCGGCACGGTTCGGACTTTCTCCGCGACCGTGCAGGCGATGATCGAACGCCGGTTGGGCGAAATCTGCTCCGGTGTCGCCGCAGCCTTCGGTGCCACCGCGCGGCTGACCTATGAGCGACTCTACCCGGCCACGATCAATAGCGCCGTCGAAGCGCGATTCGGCGCCGAGGTCGCCCGCGAGCTCGTCGGCGATGCCGACCTGGTCACCGACCTTGACCCGAGCATGGGCGCCGAGGACTTCTCGTTCATGCTGCGCCAGCGTCCGGGCGCGTACTTCCGCATCGGCCAGGGCGGGGCCGAAACAGGGTGCTTCCTGCACAATACCCGATACGATTTCAACGACTCGATCCTGCCGCTCGGAAGCGCCCTGTTCGCTCGACTGGCGGAGCGGGCGCTGCTACCGGCTGACGCTATCCCATCGACCCGCAGCAGCCCTTCGAGGATCCGAAATGACTGACCCGCAGCGTCCGAATCGAATCCGCCTGGCCCTGGCCGCCGCCATCCTCGGCCTGGTGACCCTGGCCCTGCCTCCGGCGATGGCCAAGACCGTCCGCATCGCCGACCAGGGCGATGCACTGTCGATGGACCCGCACTCGCTGAACGAGTCGGGTCAACTCTCGCTGCTCGGCAACCTCTACGAGCCGCTGATCGGTCGCGACAAGCAGCTCGGTCTCGTCCCCGGGCTGGCTACGTCCTGGAAGCAGCTCTCGCCCACCGTCTGGAACTTCGCGATCAGGAAGGGCGTGACCTTCCACGACGGCAAGCCCCTGACCGCCGATGACGTCCTGTTCTCGCTCGAGCGCTCGCGCGCCGACGGCTCCGACATGAAGAGCTACACCGCGCAGGTCACGACCATCAAGAAACTCGACGACCACTCGGTCGAAATCACGACCAAGGAGCCGTTCGCCATCCTGCCCGACGTGCTGACACTGGTCTACGTGATGAGCAAGGACTGGTGCGAGGAAGTCAAGGCCGAGCGCCCCGTCGACAAGCGCAAGGGCATCGAGAACGCGGCCTCGGTACGCGCCAACGGGACCGGGCCGTTCCGGCTGAAATCGCGCGAGCCGGGGGTGCGCAACGTCCTGGTGAAGAACGCCCAGTACTGGGAAAAGATCGACGGCAATGTCGACGAAGTCGTCTATACGCCGATCGGCAACGACGCCACGCGCGTGGCCGCCCTGAAGTCGGGTGAGATCGACATGATGCAGCCGGTTCCGATCCAGGATGCGGCCCGCCTCGGCCAGGACGGCGCCCTCAGGATCGTCCAGGGACCCGAGCTGCGGACGATCTTTCTCGGAATGGACCAGAGCCGCGACGAGCTGCTGTTCTCCAATGTCAAGGGCAAGAACCCGTTCAAGGACATCAAGGTCCGGCAGGCCTTCTACCAGGCGATCGACATCGAGGCGATCAAGACCCGGATCATGCGCAACGCGGCGACGCCGCTGGCGTTGATGGTGGCACCGGGTATCAACGGCTTCGACGAGTCGCTGAACAAGCGACCGCCGTATGATCCCGAGGCCTCCAAGCGGCTGCTGCGCGAAGCCGGCTACCCCGACGGCTTCGAGGTCACGCTGAATTGCCCGAACGACCGCTACGTCAACGACGGCGAGATCTGCCAGGCGGTGACCAGCATGCTGGCCCGGGTCGGTGTCAAGATCAAGCTCGAGGCCGAGACCAAGGGCAGCTACTTCCCCAAGATCCTCGCCCGCCGGACGTCGTTCTACATGCTCGGCTGGACGCCCAGCACCTACGATGCGCACAACGCGCTGATCAACTTGATGGCCACCCCCGGCCCGGGCGGCCAGGGCCTGTTCAACCTCGGCAGCTACAGCAACAAGGAAGTCGACGAGCTGACGTTCAAGGTCGGCGCCGAGGCCGACAAGACCAAGCGCCAGCAGATGATCAGCGCCGCCTTCAAGGTCCACAAGGATGACTTCGGGCATATCCCACTGCACCAGCAGGCGCTCGCGTGGGGGATGCGCAAGAACGTCTCCGTGGTCCAGTTGCCCGACAACTTCAACTTCTACAAGTGGATCAAGGTCGACTGATCTCGTCCGAAGCGCCAGGCGACATGGCGAAGCTGTCCGATCCGGTGGCAGCCGGCCTCGGCGC
>JBEVJQ010000307.1:0-2575 GCA_040510055.1 Burkholderiaceae bacterium
GGCAGCCGACAGCCTGCGCGGGTCGGTCGCCGCGTCCGATGCGTTCATTCCGTTCCGCGACGGTCTCGATGCCATCGCCGCCGCAGGCGCGACGGCGGTCGTGCAGCCGGGCGGCTCGGTGAAAGACCCAGAAGTCATTGCCGCGGCCGACGAGTACGGGCTGGCGATGGTATTTACGGGGCGGAGGCACTTCCGGCACTGAGTGCGCACAGGGAGCCGGGTCGAATCTGTGCGTTTGATCTCCGACGCCCGGCCTGGCGTGTCCCGCGCTACACGTGCGAGGACGTCGTCAGTGCCGACGACAACTCGGCGACGCTGACCGTCGACGGGCCGAACTTGCCGACGACGATTCCGGCGGCTTCGTTGGCGATGCGCGCCGCCTCGACTATCGTGGCGCCGGAGGCGAGTGCAAGCGCGAGCGCGGCGATCACCGTGTCGCCGGCGCCGGTGACGTCGGCCACCTCGCGCGCCACCGCGGTCAGGTTGCCCTCGACGCCGTCGGCCAGCAGCCACATGCCCTGGTCGCCGCGGGTCATCAGCACGCTGCGGCACTTCGCCCGCTCGCAAAATAGCCGCGCCGCCCGCCGGGCATCTTCTTCACTGCGGACGCGCATGTTCGCCGCGATCTCGGCCTCGTGGTGGTTCGGCGTGATCACCGTGGCCCCGGCGTAGTAGTCGACGTGCGGGATCTTCGGATCCACCAGCACCGGCGCTCCGGTCTCGGCCGCCGCGGCGATCGCCGCCTCGACGACGCGCTGCGTGATGCACCCCTTCAGGTAGTCGGAGATGATGATCGCCGACGCGCGTGGCGCGTGCTTCTGCAACTCGGCGATGACGCGCTGCTCGACCTCGTCCGCGATCTCGGCGTCGGCTTCGTAATCGATGCGCGCCACCTGCTGGTTGCGCTCGGTCACGATGCGGACCTTGGTGGTGGTCGGCCGCGCGCCGTCGCCGACCAGCGACGGGGCGATGCCGGCCTCGCGGCAGGCGAGCGCCAGCGTCGATGCGCCCTCGTCCCGGCCGGTCACTGCCACCAGCGTCGCCTGCGCCCCGAGGGCGACGATGTTGTTGGCCACGTTCGCCGAGCCGCCCATCCGGTACATCTCGTGATCGAACGCCACGACCGGTACGGGCGCCTCGGGCGAGATGCGGTTGACGTGTCCGACGATGAACTTGTCGAGCATGGCGTCGCCGACGACCAGCACGTGGGCGCCGGGGAAGGCGTCGGCAATGCGTCGGGTGCGATCAGGAGCGAGAGGTGGCAGCAGCATCCTTGTTGGCCGCAAATGGCAAGGTGACAAGCACCAGAAAGAGCATCAGGAATTCGGAGTCGCCGAAGTTGTACTCGAAGAAGCCGGCCGCCAGCATCGCCGCCACGGCGGCCAGGCCCGCGCCCGAGAGCATCCGATCGTCCGGGTCCTGCCGGAACAGCCGGATCAACGACAGCACCAGCGCGACGACGAACCAGAGCCACACCGCGAATGCCGGCACGCCGCGTTCGGCGGCAATCTGCAGCGGCACGTTGTGGAGATGCGGGTTGATGCGTTCGACCGCGTACTCCGGCCGGTATTGCTCGTAGACCTTCGGGACCATGTTCGGCCCGACGCCGGTCAGCGGATCGTCCATCACGATGCGGGCGCCGATCTCCATCATCGCGAACCGGTCCTGATTGGTGCGGTCCTGCGCGTCGAACATCGTCATGATGCGGCTGGTCACACTGTCGGGTGCCAGCGCGAAGACGACGGCGATGGCGATCGGCAGCAGCGCGGTCAGGCGGAAGTCCTTGAGGACCAGCAGCAGGCCGATGGCGACGCAGGCGCCGACCCAGGCATTGCGCGCCAGGCTGACGGCGAGGGCGACGACCAGTGCGGGCATGACCAGTGCGGACCAGATGCGGTCGCGGCTGCCGAACACCAGTCTGGCGACGGCCGCGCAGATGACCAGCATCAGCGTGCCGGAGTAGGTCATGTAGTGCGACAGCGCGCCCTGTGGCCGCAACTGCAGGCTGTCGTACTGCAGGATGCCGTACTGGATGATCCCGTAGGCGGCGCTGGCGCCGCCGATCGTCACGATCACGTCGATCACGAGACCGGCCGCGCGGCGGCCGCGGACGATCTCGTAGACGGCGGGGACGATCAGAAAGACGACGAGCTGCTTGGAATCGAGGAAGCTCGTGGCCGGCTCGAGCGAGAAGACCGAGGAGAGCAGCGTCATCCCGGCGTAGAGGACGAGCGGCACGAAGAAGCGTGGCGCCGAGGGCCGGACGCCTTCGCGGACCAGCAACGCGACCCAGCACACCAGGACCGCCGCCAGCAGGACGCTGGCCGCCGCGATCGAGATCTGCAGCGAAGCGACGAAGGCGAGCAGCAGCCAGAGCGACACCTGCTGGAGGCTGGGTGCCGTTCGGTCGCCGGTCACGGTCATCGTGGTGGCGGTCATGGTCTCTCTCTCGAATCGAGACCAGGTGTGTCGTTCTTTGCGGTCGCCACCCCGAAAATCACAACACGGCGAGAGTAAAAGCTGGTTCGGGGGCCGCGATAACCCCGGGGGCGCGGATGGCGGTGAGGCCCCGGGA